>CAYPES010000011.1:0-12445 GCA_964409925.1 uncultured Clostridium sp.
CTTTGTCTACTTTTATAATTTGTATCTTTCCTTTTTTCTTTGTATTTTCAATTGTTAATTCAAGTGTATTCTTCCAAGTGATTTTTATCTCTTGGTCTGCTCCAATTTTATATTCCTCATTTGTTCTAGTTTCTCTTAATATATATTCTCCTGTATTTATGCCTGAGGCAATTGCTTCTCCTTTGGAATCTGTAGTTAAGTGTAATACTACAACTCCTTCCTTATTTATTAAGTCAAATTCTATTCCTTCTAGCTTTATGTCATTATTATCTTTATCAACTTTGACAACTTTAATATTTCCTTTTTTATGTTCATTATATATTTGTATTTCCTTTGATTGATTATATTCTAGTTCTATATTTATTGGAGTATTGTCTAATTCATATTCTTCTAATGTCGATTTTTCTGTTAATGTTATTTTCCCTTGCCTTAATCCTGTAATGTTTATCTCTCCATTTTTATTCGTTATGAACTCACCTATATCTTCACTATTATCAGCATATTTAGCATTAAAAGTTACTCCTTCCAATGGTAGTTTTGTACTTTTATCTTTTTTTATTACTTTGAGGCTAGATTTATATGCGTTAATATCTAGTGTAACTGTTGTAGAGGCACTTTCTACAGAGTCAGCATATGTTATATAATCTTGATATTCATCTGAATAAGCTTCTGCATAAAATACAGGATATGTTTTTACTTTTGCATCTGTTATATTTATTTTGCCTGTAATGTTACTTTTTATTTCTTTAATAGGTATGGCTATCTTAAATGTAGAATTATTCATATTTGTAGCCTCTATATTTAAATTATTTAATGTCTTGGTACCTTTTGGAAATTCTTTAATAGATACATTGTAACTATCCACTCCTCTATTTCCTATTACATTATAGGATTGTACTAGATACTCTATTCCATTTATTTTTTCTAATACCGCTTCTCCTTTTTTATTTGTGCTAACCGTCGGGCGAGAATAATCTTCTTTGCCATTTATTCCATAATCATAAAGTTGTTGAGCAACTTCCAATACTTTAGCACCTCTTCTTTGTACCTCTTCTAATGAAATATCTTCTCCTCTTCCTACCCTATGAGGTATTTCATATTTAGTCTTTGGTGTACTTTCATCTACTAAGCAATGTATTGCAGTTTTGGTAGCATAATACAAATCATCATCACACTCTAAGCCCCATGATGTATATTTACTTCCCATATATCCCTTATATAATACTCTCCATAAACGTTCATCATGTAGCAATTGTAAAGTAACATCATAGTTTTCTCCAGCTCCTGTTCCTATTCCTTCTTTAGTAGGTTCTACGCAAAATGCTGGTTGTTTTATTCCCGTTGCTGGATCTGTATATACAACGAAAACCACCATTTTTAGCATGTCTTTTCCTTGCATTTTTAGTACAGAATAGCATTCATGGTCTTTTTGTAAGTTTATTGTCTGTTTATCATTAAAGCTGAAAGCTAGTGCTGGTACTATATTTGTTATAATAATTACTAACGTTATAAAAAATGTTACTATCTTTTCTAGTTTAAATTTCATTAATTTTGTTTTATGATATATTAATATATCATAATCTCCTTTCCTTATTTTTTATTTTAAATTTCTTGTTGTACAGCTTGTACACATAATCTCTGATTTACTCTATTCCTAATACATGTTATAAGAGTTAATTTATTTTCTTTAGTATTTCCTAATAGACTCCAATCTGTTTCTAGTATTTCTTTTTTATTAATAACTTTATATCTTCTCTCTTCAAATTTTGTTCGATATACTATTTCGTCTCCTAGTTCTAGCTCATTAATTCTTGCAAAATACGAATGCCCATTTCCTCTATTGTGAGCAGCTAAGCCTACATTTCCGTCATATTTTGCAGTTTCTTCTATATGCCCTATATAGTCTTTTAGTACTTCGCTTGAGCTTCCTTCTTTTACTTCTGCATTAAGATTAATTTTATTTATAATTAAACTTCCAAGTATATTATCTTCTAGATCTGTTTTAGTTTCGTCACTTTCTTCATCTTCTATGATCATATCATCTTCAGCTATTTGCTCTTCTTCCTCAGTCATTTCATTTTCATATTTTTCTTGTTTTAAAACATTTTTATCATATATAAACAATGCGTTAAGTGCTCCAATTAGAATAACTGTAACAAATAAAACAATTATTTTTCTATTCATGTTTAACTATATCCTTTCTAGCTACAAGTATAGTTTAATAAACACCTATATTTAATATGTTATTACTCAATATGTTGCATGATAAATAAACAGTACTAAATTACGCTATCTATACTTTTAACTTTTATATTAATATTTTTTATCGGGAATTAATTTTAGAATTAAATTCTTTATTCTTTTGAATAAAAATTTTTAAAAACCTAATATTTATGATATATCAAAATATTTAACTATTTACATTATATTACTTTTTTTGGTTACAAGTCAATGCTTTACGTCATTTTTTTCAAACAATCGTTCGACGTGTTTTGACAAAAAATCTATTTAATTTTTAGAAATCAAAAAAATTCTATAAATTAAGCACTATAGTAGACTATTTCTGTCTATATAGTGCTTTTAATGTTAATTATTCTTCTGGTTCTATTAATCCAAAGTTTTTATTATCTTTTAATTTATATATTACATTAACTTTTCCTGTTTCAATATTAACGAATGTTAAGAATCTGTTTTGTGGTTGATCTTCTAATAATAATTTAGCGTCTTCAGGTCCCATTGGTTTTATGCTATAATACATTGTTTTTACTATTTCATCTTCTAGTTCATGCTCTTCTAATTTGTTTGCTTCTTTTACTCTAATAGATTCTGTCATGTTTTGTTTATCTTTTTTAGTTTTCATTTTTCTTATTTGACCTTCTAAAATATCTATATTTTTGTCTATAGAAGCATATAAATCTCTACTTGCTGTTACTGCTCTGAAAGATTCTCCAGACACTGATATTTGCATTTCTGCTACTTGGTCTTCGCCTTCTTTTTTTATAGTTACAAATAAATCTATATTTTCTGTGTCAAAGTATTTTTGTAATCTGTCAGATTTTGTATCTATATAGTTTTTTATTGCATCTGTTGCCTTTAGTTCCCTTCCTGTTATTTTTATGTTCATAAAAATCGCTCCTTTCAATTTATCGAATTGTATATTTTGCTTTTGCGACTTCATTATATATGTTTATTATGATTTTTGCAAGTAGTTTTTGTGCTTTTCTAGAGTACTTTGGTTACCAGATAATAGTTTCATGTCTAAAATTATATTTAAGCTTATAAATTATATTTTTAAAAAGTAACTGAAAATCCGTTTTCGAGGAGCTTAAAATAAGTTCAGGTTGTTCATTATCTGTTTTTAGAGATACTTATATTTTTATACGATTTGCTTAATATGGTTTATTCTATATTCATTACTTTTTATATATACTTCTACAATATCAAGTCTAATAAATGCATTAAACAGTTTTTTTATATATATGTAATACTGTGTAGCTTTTTCTATATGCTTTTGTTTTATTTGTGTTACTGCTTCAGCTGGCTTTCCATAGTTTAAGTTTGTTCTAGTCTTTACTTCTACAAATACAAATTCATTTCCGTACTTTGCTATTATGTCTATTTCTCCCTGTTTACATCTAAAATTTCTGTCTATTATCATGTACCCAGACTTTTGAAGATATTTTGCAGCTAGATTTTCTCCTATTCTTCCTATTTCTTGATTATTATGCATAACTAATTTTTTAAGCTAAACTAGCTTCTCCTTTCTATAATATACTTCTTTAAGACTCTAATAGTTTTATTATGGTTATGCTCTTTTAAAATTGTTTACACCAACTTGTTCTATGTATCCATAAAGTTCCATCATTGTAATTATACTATTTATCTCGTCCATTCCTCTTTTTAGTTTCATCGCTATTTCTTCTTTTGACATAGTATATTCTAAAATATTATATATTTCTTTATATTCTGGAGGAATATTGGAAATTGAATCTAGTCTATCTTTATCTAATATTATGGGCTTTTCAACATCTTTTTCTTTTGTTGTATATATCTCTGAAACTAATTGATTAACACTTGTTACAATTTGTGCTCCATCTATAATTAATTCTTTTATTCCTGCAATATTTTCACTATCTAGACTATTTGGAATACAAAATACCTTTTTCCCTTGCGATTTTGCATATCTTGCTGTAATTCTGCTTCCGCTTCTTTTTGAAGCTTCTATAACTAAAACAGCGTCTGCAATCCCACTAATTATTCTATTTCTTTTCGGGAAATTTTCTTTTCTTGTAATTTCAGTATCACTGTATTCTGTTATAATGCATCCATTTTGTTGTAATATTTGATTAAATAACCATTGATTTTCCTTCGGGTAAACATCGTTTAATCCTCCTCCTAATACTGCTATAGTTTTACCTATTTGTGACATTGCGCCAAAATGTGCTGCGGTGTCTATTCCAATGGCTAATCCACTAATTATACAAATATTCTTTTTAGCTAGCTCATGTGCAAATATTCTTGCATATTTTCTCCCATATTCGCTACAATTTCGCGAGCCAACAATTGCAACTATTTTTTCATGATTTAGCAACCCCACATTTCCTCTACAATATAACTGTTGTGGGTATTCTTTTGTTTTTAAGAGTTTTCTAGGGTATTCTTCTTTAAAACACTGAATTATTTGAGTATCTATAACTTTACCTCCTTATTAATCTAAATTTATATTATAATGCTAAAGAAACAGTTGATTTGCTAGATGTTTACATCTTCATTTTGCATTAATTAATTTTTCCAATATTTTCTGTCTAAACTTCTATATTGTATAGCTTCTGCAATGTGCTTACTTTCAATGCTTGCTGCTTTGTCCAAATCTGCAATTGTTCTTGCCACTTTCAAGATTCTTGTATATGCTCTAGCACTTAATCCTAACCTTTCAAATGCTGTTTGAAGAATTTTTTCTGATTTCTCATCTATCTTACAAAATTGTTCTATTAAATTTGGTGTTAATTCGGAATTGGAAAATATATTAGATTGTTTATATCTTTTTATCTGAATATTTCTAGCATTATCTACTCTTTCTTTTATAGCTTCAGAGCTTTCAGACTTCTTACTTGATTGTAAGTTATTATATTTAACTGGTGATACTTCAATTTGTATATCAATTCTATCTAATAAAGGCCCACTTATTTTATTCATATATTTTGTTATTGCTTTTGGACTGCAAGTGCATTCTTTCTCCTTTGAACCGTAGTATCCACATGGACATGGGTTCATAGATGCCAAAAACATAAATTTACATGGATATACAAGACTTCCGTTCATTCTATTAATAATAACTTTTCCATCTTCTAGAGGGCCTCTTAGCAAGTCTAAGGTAGTCTTATTGAATTCAGGAAGTTCATCTAAGAACAGTACTCCATAATGAGCCAAGCTTATTTCTCCTGGCTTTGGTGTTTTCCCTCCACCAATTAAAGATATTGGCGTTATCGTGTGATGTGGCGCTCTATATTGTCTCTGAGTAATGATAGGATTTTCTTTCGGAAGGTTTCCTGCAATACTGTAAATTTTAGTAATTTCTAGAGATTCTTCAAAAGCTAAATTTGGCAGTATTGATGGTAGTCTTTGAGCCATCATTGTTTTTCCAGATCCGTGGAGGTCCTATTAATAGGCAGTTGTGTCCACCTGCTGCAGCAATCTCCAGCGCTCGTTTTATGTTTTCCTGCCCTTTTACATCTGAAAAATCTAAAGGTGAAGTTGTATTATTATTAAAAATTTCATTTATATTACAGTCTTCTTTTTTTATATCAATCTCTTTATTTAAATATTGGACTGCTTGCTTAATATCTTCGATTCCAACTATATCTACTCCTTGCACAATAGCACCTTCTTTTGCATTTTCTTTTGGCAATATAATTTTCTTTATTCCTATCCTTTTGGCCTCTATGCACATTGGTAAAATCCCATTAACTCTGTTTACTTTTCCATCTAATGAAAGCTCTCCAATAAAAGCAGTGTTTTCTTCTATTTTGTGAATTTCTCCAAAGTTTAAAAGCATTCCAATGGCGATAGGAAGATCGAAATATGTTCCTTCTTTTCTTAAATCTGCTGGTGCTAAATTTACCACAATCTTTCTACTCTCGAACTCAAACTCAGAATTTTTTATTGCTGTTCTTACTCTCTCTTTCGCTTCTTTAACACTAATATCTGGAAGACCGCACTATCTCCCAGCTGGGCATTCCGTGCAGATGCATCAACTTGCACTTCAATTAAATAGCCTTCTAAACCATGTAGGGCTATACTTTTTACTCTAGATAACATATTATTCCTTCTTCTCGTCTGATTTTAAATTTAGATCAAAATATTTAGACAAAACAAAATATTGAATTCAAAATAATTTAAATAGAAATTCATTGTAGCCATTATATAATGGCTGTATGTATAAATCAAGTATTTTCCATCGTCAAATTTTCTCAAAATTCAACAATGTTACAATATAAGTTTATGATTAAAGTTCTTAATAAAGTTACAATTCACTGTATAAAACTTTAAATTAAGGAATAATTAATATTTTATAGAATGAGTCAAAATGTCATCACTTATACAATTCATGTTTTCTTATGTATTTAATTATCTCTGGTTTGGTAAATTTTTCACATTTTTCATATTGTTGAGTTTTTATTAGTTCTCTAATAATTCCAGAACTTATATTATTATAATTATCTAATGTTAGTATTTTGAAATTTTTCTTATTGTTTTTTAATAGTTCATTTGCATAAAAGCAATTTTTTATTGTGTAACCATTTCTTTCAAAAATTATATATTTATTTTTTTCTATTAAATCTTTTGCGTTTTCCCACTCTGGTAATTTAGCAAAATTATCTGCTCCCATTACATAAAAAATTTCTACACCATGCTTATATTTTTCTTTTATCAGATTAAACGCTTTTATTGTTGATAAATTTTTAGATTGATTTAGTTCTATATCTTCTACATATATATTTTTTTCCTTGTTGCAAGCTATTTTAAGCATCTCATATCTATGTTTTTCATCTATAAGATCTGGTTTATTATACAAATTTCCTACTGGTACAAAATAAAATTTATCTAATTTAATTTTTTCTATCGCTGTTTTTGCAATGTTTATATGTGCATATGTTGGCGGATTAAAGCTCCCTCCAAAAAATCCTATTTTTATCATTCTAATTGCCTTTCATACTTCAAACTTAATACATAATTTTTATTATTTTCCAGTAAATTATATGTTTTTTTATACTTTTTGTAAAGTTTTTTCTTCTAATCCTTGCAAAATTGCTAATTTCATGGTAGAATAGTATGCGTTATAATAACAAACTCAAAGGGAGGTGCAAATAATATGCCAAACATCAAATCTGCAATTAAACGTGTAAACGTAATTGAGAAGAAAACTGCTAGAAATAATATGATTAAATCTGGATATAAATCAGCTGTTAAGAAATTTGAGCAAGCTGTTGAAGCTGGAAATATTGAAGAAGCAAAAACTTTATTAGCTGAAGCTACAAAGAAAATAGACCAAGCTTGTACAAAAGGTGTTATCGTTAAAAACACAGCTTCTAGAAAGAAATCTTTATTAGCAAGAAAATTAAATGCAATGAATGCATAGAATAAAAAATTGTGCACAGTTTTTTATTTGTAATAAGGTTCGAGCCTACTCATATGAGTAGGCTCTTGTTATGCATAATCGCCTAGCATATATTCCCAGTATATTTTTTGTCTATTTTATGTTAATATATAATTATAGATATTTAGAATAGGAGCATTTTATAATGTTTAATAAAATTATTAATAAACTTATTTTTCTTTTTGATTTTAATCCCAAGGTAAAGGCTATTATGGATACTGGTATTAAAGTTTGTTTTGTTTTTACATTAATTTCAGTTCTTATAATGTCTTTATACATAACAACAAATCACTCTTACATATTGTATGATCTAGGAATTAGATTATTCAAAACTTCAACTACCTTTATTGCCATATTCTTAATCTGCGGAATTGCATTTAATAAAATTATAAAAGATAGAAGATAGTTTATATCAATTTAATACGCCAGTGCTTATTTTAACAAAATTCGATTCTATTCTTTTAAATGTACAAATTTTAGGGACATGGTATACTTAACACCTCCGTCCCTAAAAAACATTTATTTTTTTAATTCTTCTATAAACATTTGGTTAAGCATTTGTGGATTTGCCTTTCCTTTTGTTGCTTTCATAGCTTGACCTACTAAGAAACCTAACGCTCTATCTTTTCCTGCTTTATAGTCTGATATAGATTGTGGATTTGCTTCTAATACTTGCATTACCACTTCTTTTATTTCACTTTCGTCAGATATTTGTATCCAGCCTTTTTCTTTTATTATCTCTTCTGGAGCTTTCATATTATCTTTTTTACATGCAAATAGTTCTTCTAATACTTTTTTTCCTATTGCTGAACTTATTGTACCTTTGTCTATTAATTGTACTAAACTAGCCAACTCTTTACCAGTGAATGGAATGTTTTCTGGCTCCATTTCTTCCTCATTTAAGATACGAGAAATATCTGATAAAATCCAATTTGCAACAGCTTTTGCATTACCACAAATTTTTTCTGCATCTTCAAATAAATTAGATAAATATTTAGATGCTGTTAATAATCTTGCATCTTTTTCTGATAACTTATATTCAGACATGTATCTTGCCTTTCTACTCTCTGGCAATTCTGGCAATGTTTTTCTTACATTCTCTACATACTCGTCCGATAATTTTATAGCTACTAAATCTGGCTCTGGGAAATATCTATAATCTTGAGCATCCTCCTTGTTTCGCATAGAAAATGTTCTTCCAGATACATCATCCCATCTTAAAGTTTCTTGCTCTACAATTCCACCATTATCTAGAACTTCCGTTTGTCTTTGTATTTCATATTCTATTGCTCTGGAAATTGACTTAAAAGAGTTCATATTTTTCATTTCTGTACGAGTTCCAAATGGTGTTCCTGATTTATGAACTGAAACGTTGACATCTGCTCTAAATGAACCTTCTTGCATTTTGCAATCAGATACTTCTATATATTCAAGTGTTGCCTTTAATTTTTTCAAATATTGGTCTGCTTCCTTGATTGATCTTATATCCGGCTCTGATACTATTTCTATTAGTGGTACTCCTGCTCTATTTAAATCTACTAAACTTCCTCCACCAAATTCGTTGTGATTTAATTTTCCAGCATCTTCTTCTATATGAATTCTTAAAATTCTAACTTGCTTTTTATTTCCTTCATCATCTTCAATTTCTATATATCCATTATTACAAAGTGGCTTATCAAATTGTGATATTTGATATGACTTTGGTAGATCTGGGTAGAAATAATTTTTTCTATCATTTTTACAGTTTTCTGATATAGAGCAATTTGTCGCTAATCCTGCCTTAACTGCATATTCTACAACTTTTTCATTTAAAACAGGAAGCGTTCCTGGCATTGCCATACAAATTGGACATGTATGAGCATTTGGTTCTGCTCCAAATTCTGTTGAACAACTGCAGAATATTTTTGTCTTAGTTGAAAGCTCTGCATGCACTTCAAGACCTATTACAACTTCATAATCTTCTCTTGACATTTTATTTCCTCCAATCAATTATTCTTATACATTTCCTCTATAAGTTACTGGAACTAATTATTTTGCAAAAGCTTAATTCCAGCAAGTTAGTATTAGTTTTTCTTAAATTCTGGTCTATAGTTTTCTCTAAATTTTATTTGTTGTTCAAATGCATATGCAGCATTTAATATTGTTTCTTCTGAGAATTTATTTCCTATTAATTGCATTCCTATTGGCATTCCAGCTTTATCAACTCCACATGGGATTGAAATTGCAGGAACTCCAGCAATGTTTATTGAAACTGTACATATATCTGCTAGATACATTTCTAATGGATTGTTTGATTTAGAACCTATATCAAATGCCGTAGTTGGTGCTACTGGAGTTAATAAAACATCATATTTTTCAAAATTCTTATCAAATTCTTTCTTTACAAAAGTACGGACTTGTTGAGCTTTCTTGTAATATGCATCATAATATCCTGATGACAATACATATGTTCCTAATATTATTCTTCTCTTAACTTCTGGTCCAAAAGCTTCACTTCTTGAATTTTTAAACAATTCTTTAAGGTTTGTATAATTTTTAGTTCTATATCCATAACGAATTCCGTCAAACCTTCCTAAGTTTGAACTAGCCTCTGCACAAGCAATTATATAATACGTTGCTAACGCATATTCAGCAACATCTAATGAGCACTCCTCAACTACAGCTCCCATTTCTTTGTACTTTTCAATAGATTCTTCAAGTTTTACTTTTACTTCTGGATTTATTCCTTCTCCAAAGAACTCTTTTGGCACACCAATTTTTAAGCCCTTTACATCACCATTTAAAGCTTTTATATAATCTACTTTCTCTTTATTATATGATGTTGAATCTTTCTCGTCATGACCTGCAATTATATTTAGCAAAGTGGCACAATCTCTAACATCCTTTGTAATTGGTCCTATTTGGTCAAGAGATGATGCGAACGCAACCAATCCATATCTTGACACTAAACCATAAGTAGGCTTTAGTCCAACAACACCACAAAATGATGCTGGTTCACGAATTGATCCTCCTGTATCTGAACCCAAAGCCCAAGGAACCATGTCAGCTGCAACAGCAGCTGCTGAGCCTCCAGAAGATCCGCCAGGAACTTTATTTAAATTCCATGGATTATGAGTTACTTTCATTGCAGAATTTTCTGTTGAACTTCCCATTGCAAATTCATCCATGTTTAATTTTCCTAAACTTATAATTTTATCTTCATTTAGTTTCTCTACAACAGTAGCATCATATGGCGATACAAAGTTCTCTAACATTTTTGACGCACATGTTGTCTTAACTCCTTTTGTGCAAAGGTTATCTTTTATTCCTATTGGAATACCAGCTAATCTATTAACTTCTTCTCTCTTTGATTCATCAACTTTTTTTGCTTCTCCTAATGCCTCATCTAGTGTTGTTGTAATAAAAGCTTGTACATCTTTTTCTTTATCTTCAATTCTGTCTTTATATGCTTTAACAATCTCTTCTGAGGTTAGCTCTTTTTTATCTAACTTTTCTACAAGTTCATGAACTGTAAGTCTTGTAATATCTTCCATTTTTCCCTCCTTGAGTCACTAGGGACGGTTCTTCGTGGTACAAGCTGTCCCCTTTGACTCCTTTTTTATTTAGCAATGCCCCATTTAGGGACAGGTGGGACCATTAAGAACCGTCCCTAGTGGTCCCTTTTTTTACTTCTGCAAATATTTCATCGTTTATGTCTTGAATTGTTCTAATTGCACCGTCTTTTACACATTTTATTTCATACCAATTATATTGTTTTGCAAGTTCGCACGCAGCATCGTATGCTTCTTTCAAATATATTGGATCTTTTTCGTGAATGTCTTTTTGTGCCTCATGTGTTATTTTATTTTGTCTATCTTTCATCAATTTGTTTGAATATTCTGGTGGCATATTTAAGAAAAATACCTCTGTTGGTACAGGAAGTCCATATAAATTAAATTCAAAATCCCATAACCAATCCAAAAATTTTTTTCTTTCATCTTTGTCTGATATCTTTCCTGCCTGATGTACCATATTAGCTGTTGTGTATCTATCTGCTAATATAATACCTCCATTATTGTAATATTCTTCATATCCTTTTTTAAATGTAGCATACCTATCAGCTGCATAAAAAGTTGATGCTATATATGGACTAATTTTTTTTGCATCTGTTCCAAATTCTCCACCTAAATACATTTTTACTAACGATGATGATGGACTATCATAGTTTGGAAAGCTAACTGTTCTATAATCAATTTTTTCTTCGTTCATTCTTCTTTTTAAATTTTCTAATTGTGTTTGTTTTCCGCTTCCATCAGTTCCATCTATTACAAATAATTTTCCCATAACTATTCTCCTATATTTTATTGAATTACTTTTGGTATTTTGAACATTCCTCTCTCTTGTTCTGGTGCATTTTCTAAAAGTGCATCATGATTTTCAAATACTTTTACTTCATCTTTTCTAAAAACGTTGCAGTTTTCATTTGCTCCTATGGTTCCTTCTAAACCATCTGATGGTGCTTTATTAACAACTTCTGCAAAGTTTAATATATCTTGTAAATTTGCTAAATAGCTATCAACTTCATCTTCTTTTAGATTTAAATCTGCAAGATTTGCTATATGCAATAGTTCTTCTTTACTAACTTTCATCTTAAATCTCCTTTCCAACTTTTCATATTATATAATTTATTTTTTATATAAACAAGTAATCAATAATAAATTACAACTTCAAATTTCACTTTAACTTGCTTTCAGTATTCAGATTTTCTTACATAGAAGCTATAATTATGAACATTATTATAGCAAGAAT
>CAYPES010000012.1:0-12371 GCA_964409925.1 uncultured Clostridium sp.
AAGATATGGTATATTTTTTTCTTTTATTTTTTCAATTATTTTTTTCATTATATTTCTTTGCTCTATTCTTCTTTGGTCTCCAAAATTTTCTTGTGTACTTAGTAAGCGAAATGGACTATCAAAATGCATATCTGCCATATGTATAAATTTCATATTACGCGCCCTCCATCTTGTATATTTATATCATAAGTTCATCATTTCAGTCAATAGTTTTTAGAACATTTGTTTTATAAGAGTGACTGTTTAATAGTTTTTTAAATTAAAATCTTTGAAAATAGTTTTAGAGGTTATAAATTATGTTTTTAGAAAATTCAACATGTAAATCCTCGGTCGGAGCTTAGCTCCTCGAAAACGGATTTCCAGTTTCATTTTCTAAAAACATAATTTATGACCTCTATATCTACCATACATATTAGATTTTAATTTAAAAAACTATTAAACAAAATACCAAGAAATATAAAAATATCCCTTGGTATTTTGTTAGTTATTATTTTTCTTCGTATCTATAGGTCCAAATAATTCATCAAATTTTGCCTCGAGCTCTTCTTGTAAATCCTTTGTAAACAAATCATCCTCTTCTGAATTATCCTCCATAGGTAATATTGGAGCATCATCGTTAATGTAATTAGGGTTCACAGAATCGTTATCTTGTTGTACATCAATACTGCTAATAGGTTCAATAGTTGGTGTATTGTTCAACATACTAGGTTGAGGCGTTTTATCAGTATCTGTTTCTATAATATCATCGCTGAAAAGGTCATCCAGAGATTCTACCTTTAAATCTTGTTGAATGTTGTTTGGCTGATTGTTAAACGGATTTGCAGGATTAAATTTTCTCCATTCTCCCCTTGTTCCCACATCAAAATCGTTGTGATTTAATCTATCCGCATCTAGCTTTCTGGCCATAGGTTTATTAAAGTAGTAATATTTGTTAGCTTTAATTGGTTTTAAGCCTTTTTCAAATATAATACATAAGTCGTTGTCCATTCTTCTTAATTCATCAGGCGTCATTAATGCTCTTCCCATTATTTGGTCTGATGTACTATATCCTTGTTTTGAGAAGTTTTTATCTCTATTGGTAGATCTTGTATCTCTTGAAATTGTTGTTTCTCCTAATTGTTTTGAAAAGTATTCTACTGTTTTAAAAGAGTTACTTCCTAGGAAAACGTGTGTATCACAGTTACCCATTATTGTCTCATATGATTTTTCATATACTGCCTCTAATTGGTCTAAATTTTGTAATATAACGCTAAAAGATATTCCTCTACTTCTACTTGTTGATATCTTTTTATCAAAATCTGGTATTTGACCAATATTAGCAAACTCATCTAGTATAAAGTATGTAGGTGTTTTTAGTCTTCCTCCATTCATATCTGCATAGTTATATAATTGTTGTATCATCTGAGCGAAGAATATTGTAAGCAAGAAATTGTATGCTGTATGCGTATCTGAAGATATTACATATACCGCTGTTTTATGGTTTGCTATATCTTCAAAATTGATAGTATTTGTTGATGTTACTTCTGCAATTTCTTGTGAATCGAATTTACCCAATTTAGATTGTAATGTACTTAATATTGAGCTATATGTCTTATCAGAAGCTATTTCTATAGATTTGTAATTTGTTCTTGCTGGGTGATCACTTGGCAACTCATTCATTAACTCCGTTAATAAGTTGCTTCCACTATTATTATTAGCAGCTCTAACAAGCTCTGCACATGATGCTAGGTTTCGCTCTTCTGGTGGCCTTACTGATATTAGATAATATATAAGTGACTTTAATAACATTTCAGCAGTATCATCCCAGAATGGGTCTGAGCCCTTTCCTTCTGCTTCTTGTCCTTTTACTATTGTATGTGCTATAACGTCTACGTCTATATTGCTTGTAATATGCATTAAAGGATTATAACCATCACTGTTTTCAGGATTTACCAAATTCAATACTTTTATGTCATATCCATTTTTCTTTAAAAAACCTGCTGTTTTGTCGTATAGTTCTCCTTTAGGATCTGTAAAAACATAAGATCCTAGCATCTGGTATGCATTTGGTATTGAGTACGATGCTGATTTACCAGAACCAGAACCACCTACTACCAATACATTTACATTTCCTCTTTTATCTACTGGCAAGTAGTTATCTTCTGCTAATATAATTCCTTTATTTTTGCTAAGTATTCTGTATTGTTCTCCGCCTTCGCTCCAGCCGCTAGAACCATTTTCTATATCTTTGAAGTCATTTTTTGGCTTTGATTTTACGATTCCCACAACAGTCAACACAAGAAATATTATAGTAAGCCACATGGTTCCTTTACCAAAAATCCCCATTGCGTTAGTGCTTCCCAATTTTGTTATTGCAGTAAAACTAGATATTTCTTTGCCAAAGTTTTCTATAAATAATGATAAATCAAACATTCCTTGTTTAGTAATGCTTTCTTTTATAGCTACCGCTATAGGCGCAATTAATACTATTTCTAGTACTGCCCAAAGTACTAGAAATAGTATTATGTATTTTTTATTATCTTTAAACGCTTTTTGCATTTTACTCATATTTTTCACCTTTTCTTGTGTTATATTATCTATTTGGTTGTTCTGATTTGTTTCCTTGTTCTTGCTCTCTTCCAAGTAATTTCATTGTTATGTAATCTTCTTCTCTATCAGAGCAAGTAGCTTCTTTGCTTGCCTCTGGTGGAACAATTAATTTATCTTGTTCTAAGTCTATAACAGTTTGTCCTCCAACAAATTTTACTTTTCCTGAATCTCCATTTGTAGATTCTATATTTAATTTACTCATTTAAGATCCCCCTTAATTATTATCCTCTCTTATTTCAAACGCGAAATAAGATTTATATGGTTTTAATTTACATTTTCCTTTAACTTCATTTGTATCTTTATCAAAGTATAACACTGGTTTTACTTCTTCTGTTGTTTCTGGGTCTATTATTGTTATAGGTCTTTGTAAATTGGGTGTATATTGTATATCTTTATATTCTGTTTCCTTTTCAGAATATAACGTATCAAATTTAATTGGTACAGGTTTCTTTGATATCTTCACCTCATCTTTATTAACTAGGCCCATATTAACTACAACTTTATCTTGTCCGAAAGATAATATCACTAACTGGTTGTATACATCCTTCTGTGAGTCAACAAAAAAAGTCTTTTTTTTATTTTGTCCCACTAATTCTTCTCTACATTTTAGTCTTTCTAATGTAAATTTTGGTGAATTTTCATCAGCAACTTGTTCTGTTTTATTAATTTGATAGATTACCGTATTCACATTTTGTGGATCTGTTATACTAAAGTGTTTACCTTGTATCTGGTCCATTTATTACACCTCTTTCTATATGAAATATTTTCCATATTTTTTCTTCTGCATACTCTTATATTATACATTGTTTTTTAGAGTATGTCAACAATTTTATGTAATCTTCTTATGTGGCTTGTGCAAATCTATATATCTCTTGGATTAAATTTTGATATTTTCTTCATTTGTTTATACAATTCTAGCTCCTTATCAGAGATATTTTTAGGAATCATTATCTTTATTTTTATAATAAATTCTCCCCTACCACCTTTACCGTCTTTATATCCTTTATCAGGTATATGTATTTCTTCTCCTGTTTCTATGCCTTGAGGAACATATACTCCAATAGTCTCATCTATCGCATCAATTTCTACTTTTGATCCTAAAGCTGCTTCCCAAGGGCTTATATTTAAGTCCGTATATACATCTGAGCCAATCAATTTATATTTTTTATCTTCTGCTACATTAATTTTTATTAATAAGTCTCCATTTCTTCCACCATTTTCTCCTGGTTTTCCTTGGCCTATTAACCTTACTTTTTCTCCATCTCTTATTCCCGCAGGTATATTAATTTCAAAGTTTTTCATTTTACCTTTAACTGTTCTTAAAGATATTTTTTTAGTTTGTCCAAAAAATCCCTCATAAAGAGATATTGGTATTTCTGTTTCTACGTCTTCCCCTTGAATTGGAATTTTAGATTTTTGCGCTTTACCAAATCTTGAATCGTTTGTAATGTCATTTTCAATACCAAATAGTATATTAAAAATGTCTCCCCTAGTAGCTGTTCTTTTTTCTTCTTTTGCCGATTGTTTAGCTATTTTACTTTTTCTCTTACCAACATGCGAATTCCACATTCTATCATATTTTCTTCTCGTTGTTGGTTCTGATAAAATTTTGTAAGCTTCATTTATATCTTTAAATCTTTCTTCTGAATTATTTCCTACATTAACATCAGGGTGGTATTTTTTTGCTTGTTCTCTATATGCTACTTTTATTTCATCTATATTAACTTTATTTGTATTTAATCCGAGTATTTTGTAATAGTCCTTGAAAATCATTTAACATCCTCCCATATCATGGTAGTTGGATTATATCACATTTTTACAATCTTTGGAAGATATTATATAAATTTTTATAAAAATAGTGCAAGATAAGTTGCAATTCACAGTATAAAATTTGGAATAACCATCTTAAAATAATTTACGAAGATATTGGTATTTTTAATTATATTTTGTAACGTATCGTGGGGACCACTTTAGAAAATGTTATGAGGAACGAATTACATTTTCTTAAGAAGGGGCAGTGAAAAAATATAATTAAAAATACCAATATCTTCGTAAATTAAAATATTATAAAACTAGCCGAAATATCATGTCGTCACATGAACTATACCCTTTAAATAATAGCTATCTTGCAATAATTAGATGATTTCTTGTTTCTATGCTTTTTGGATGTATCAATTTTCCTTTATTGACCAATGATTTTATGTTTGAGTCAATTATGTATATTATAGTTTCATCTAAACTCTTTTGAGCAAGACCTCTTTCATATTCGATATCATAGTCTTCTGACTTTCTATTTAATTCTATCTTATCTGCTACATAAATTATTTTTGCAATCATATCCATATTTGGGCTTGTTGTAGTGTGATATTCTATTGCTTTTTGTATTTGTTCGTTAACTCCATATCTTTTCTTAGCAATGTCTGCACCAATTTTTCCATGTAGTATTGGTGTGTTTATTCTCTCTATTTCATCTATTTCTAAGTTATTATCTTCTACATATTTTAGTTTTTCTTCTGGAGTCATTTCTTTTGCTATGTCATGTAAAAGTCCTGCCATTTGAGCTGTTTCGACATCTACTCCGTATAGTCTAGCAAGTTCTATCGACATTTCCATTACTCCAATTGAATGTATATATCTTTTTTCCGATAAAATATTCTTTAGGTCATTTTTTATTCTTTCTATTACTTCCATTATTAATCCTTTCGTATTATTTCTTATAATGATTGTTCTATTAATTTATCTAGTAATTCGGAATATTTTATTCCACAATTTTTCCACAATTTTGGATACATACTAATAGTTGTAAATCCTGGCATAGTGTTTATTTCATTTATATAAACTTCTTCTGTATTGTTTTCAACAAAGAAGTCTACTCTTGCGAGGCCTGAACCTTTTACTGCCTTAAATGCTTTTATTGCAGTTTTTCGTATTTTTTCTGAAATTTCTAGCGGAATATCTGCCGGTATTATTACTTTTGATTCTGCATTTATATATTTTGAGTTGAAGTCATAAAATTCATCTGCAGATAAAATTTGCCCGACGCATGAAGCTTTAACTTCATCTGTTTCTAGTACTGCACATTCAACTTCTTTTCCGTTTATTCCTTGTTCAATTAATATCTCTTTATCAAATTTTCTTGCTTCTTTTATAGCTTTTACTAGTTCTCCACTATTGTTTGCCTTGTTTACTCCTACGGAAGAACCAGAATTAGAAGGTTTAACAAATACTGGATATGTTAACTTTTCTTCTACTAGATTGCATATTTCATTAATATTCTTTTTCATATTATTGAGTTCTTCATCTATGTATATATAGGTATTTTCATTTGTATCACAGGCATTTATAAATATGCTTTTTGCTTGCTTTATATGTGCTTTTTCAAAAATTATTTTAGCATAAATTTTATTCATACAAATACTAGATGCAAGCACTTTGCAACCTACATATGGTATTTTAAGTAACTCTAATAATCCTTGTAGTGTTCCATCTTCTCCATATAGTCCATGTAATACCGGAAAAATAATATCCTGACTCTTTAAAATTTCAAATTCATTATCAATTTTTTCTAGTTCTTTTGGTTCTTCTCCAATCTTAAATATGTTAATTTGCTTTATGCTTTTTACATAATGATACCATTCTCCATCTTTTGATATGTATATTGGATAAATATCGTATTTATCTTTATCTAGATTTTTTATAACAGAACTTCCCGACACTATTGATACATCATGTTCGGTTGACTGTCCACCAAAAATAACTCCCACTTTAATTTTAGGCATATTAAATTTCATTCCTTTCTAGCTTAACTCAAAGGCACACATAGTAATAAAAGATTTTTAATTTCTTTCAAACTATATTCCTTTCTTTCAACTTAGTGTTGTAATAGGCTATCTACTATTTCCTTGAAATTCATAGAGTTAGATGCTTTTATTAAAACTGCATCATCTACTTTAAGTATCTTTTTTAATTTATCTATTGCATATTTATTGTTGTCAAACTCATAAACATGCTCTATTCCATTTTGTTTTGCAATACTTGCTATGTTTTTTGATTCATTACCAACTGTTATCAAAATGTCTATATTATTATCTGCAACAACTTTCCCAACTTTTTCATGTAATTCTTTAGAAAAATCTCCCAATTCTAACATATCCCCTAATACAGCTATTTTTCTCTTTCCTTCACTTGATTTTAAATATTCTATTGCCGATTTCATTGAGTCATAATTTGCATTATAGCAATCATTTATTACTGTATATCCTTGTTTTGTTTTTTGAAGATCAAGCCTCATTTTACTTAATTCAAATTTTTTTATTCCTTTTGCTATTTGATTTATTGGAATATCTAATAATTTTCCCACGCTAACTGCTGCTAAACTGTTATATACAAATGCCTCTCCACCAACTGGCACTTCTATTAGCTTTTCTTCCGGATAAAGTTTATAGCTACTACTATTATCATTATATATAATATCTTTAGCCATATTCATACTATCATTATTAATTCCATATGTAACAACTTTAAAGTTTTTATTTTCTTTTTGCCAGCTATGTAACAAATCGTTATCATTATTTACTACTGCATATCCATCATTCGATAGACCTTCTAATATTTCAAGTTTTGCTCTTAATATATTTTCTCTTGATCCTAGATTTCCTATGTGAGCCGTTCCTACATTGGTAATTACTGCAATAGTTGGTTTTGCTATATCTGTTAATTTGCTTAGTTCACCTAAATGATTCATTCCCATTTCTACAACTAGTGCCTCATGTTTTTTTAGTCCTAAAATTGTCATAGGCATTCCTATATGATTATTCATGTTGCCTTGCGTTTTTAGGGTTTTATATTTCTGGGAAACTACACTATATACAATATCTTTTGTACTCGTTTTGCCCACACTACCTGTTATAGCTATTACAGGAATATCATATTTGCTTCTTTTTAATTTAGCAATTTCACCAATAGCTTTTATAGTATCATCCACTTGAATAACAAATTTATTATCAAAATGTTTTATCTCTAATCCTTCAATTCTATTAATTATACAGCCTTTTGCTCCTTGCTCTAAGGCTTCTTGATAAAACTTTCCCCCATCCAATTTTTCACCTTTAAATCCAACATATACATCTCCATCTTTTACTTCTTTTGTATTTTTTGAAAAATTCTCGCATATCTCGTTTTTATTGCCATATATAAGAGTTCCTTTAGTTACCTCAAGTATATCTTGTACTGTGATTCTATTGTTCAATATTTTACCCTCCTACGTTTTTTATTATTATATGCTACCAAATTATTTTTTGCAACAGCGACCAATTTATAGTATTCGATTTTCATATTGCGTAAATTTTAGAATATAGCAGAAATAATTAATATTTTTATAAAATGAGCCGAAATATCGTGTCGTCACACAAGTTACGTGTGCTCGATATGAGCTGTGCAATTTTATAAAAATATTAATTACTCCTTCTAGTAATCAGCAAAGACTTGTGAATTGTAACAAGCTATTTTGTATTTCTGTTTGCAATTTCTATTGCTTTTGTTACCATGTTTCCACATGTTTTTGAAGGTATGTTCTCCCATCCTCCATCTTTTTTTACTTGTTCATATACTCCTAATTCTTTTGCTATTTCTTCTTTTAGGTTTTCAGACATTAAATTTCTTTTCGTCATAATTTTATTCCTCCTGCCTAAAATTTAAATATAATCTTTTTTAGATTTATATTCTATTATTATTTTATATTTTTTTGCATTTAACATACTGGAAATAAATAGGCTGGTTTATATTTTAAATTTTAAAATATACTATCATAAAGCTTATAAATTATATTTTTATAAAATGAAACTGAAAATCCGTTTTGGAGGAGCTTAAAAGAAACTCCTACCGAGGATTTTCATGTTGAGCTTTTATAAAAATATAATTTATAAGCTTAAATACAATATTTAATTAAATTTAATGCGTCAAAGTTCCATCTGGAGTATTTACTATAATTAGAATATCTTCTTCTTTTCCTGTTTCTGCATTTATATATACTAAAAATTCATTATCTTCAACTTTTCCTTTAAATTCCCAACAATATACTTCTGTATTCCACTTTGTTGGTATTATTGCCAAATTTTCGCTTTCGATTTGTAATTCTTTATTTAATACTTCTTTTGCTTTTTCTTTTGTTATTATATTACTTGCAAAATTTCTTGTTGTGTGTGAATTCAAATATCCTGATGTTTCTATCCCTAGCACACTACCATCATCTAATGCTACTTTCACTTTTATTAGATCCGGATATATTATTACTTGCTCATTATTTGAATTGTTTTGAGTATATGCATAGTTTATTGTCACTATTCCATTTTGCTTTAAATAATATGTTTCTTTCATATCTGTATAGCCATGTGCATTCAAAAAGTTTTTGGCTATTTCGTCTGCTTTTTCTTGTGAAATCGTTTCTGCATTTACAGTTTTATTGTAGTTTGCAAATATTATGTGTCCACCTTTTTTCGATACTGATATTGTTGCAGAATTATCATTATCTTTCATTTTTACACTAAAGTCAAATGACGGAATTTCTGCATTCTCGGAAAATCCATTTGAATTTATACTTTCAATCTTATCTTCTCCATAAAATTTTTTTACAATCTCTTTTGCTTTTTCCTCATCTACATCTTCACCTGTTAGTCCCTTTTTCTCTGCTGATGTTATGTGTTCTGAAAAAGCACCATCGTATATTAGTCCTGCATATTCGTGGAAATTTTCTTCTAGATTAGAGAAGCTATCTTTAGTTATTGTACTAACCTGTGTTGCGAAAGCTTTTGTTCCTTCGTTTTTTAGTTCTCCCCACTTTATTCTTCCGTTATTTAAATCTGTTGATAGTTGATTAAGGGTGTTTTCTAGTTCTAAACTATAAGTATGCAATTCTTTTATATTTTTTAAGTCTTCTTCTGATAAACTTTGTCCTGCAATATTTTTTCTTGACAATGAATAACTATAATCGCTTACTTGATTCAAAAATCTAGATGTATTTTCTAATTCATGGCTATCTATAGGTAATTGAGATAAGCAACTTTGAGCAATACTTGCCTCTCTCCACACATTCGTTAAAGTTTCTGCTCCATGCTCTGGAGTTGTTGAGATTAATGCTTTTGCGAGGTATGTTTCAACATTTTGCACATAGTCTACTAATTCAAAGAACGACATATTATATTTATTTTCTGATGCTGTTATATACCTTCTATTTTCTTGATATGCATAATAAATTATTCCTGCTACAATTACTATTGCGAGTATAATCGCAATTATTATATATGACATTTTGGGCGTAATTTTATTTTCTGAATGTTTATAATCTTTCATTTTCATTTCCTCCATTATTTACAAAATCTATGTTTTCCAATTGTTTTAATAAGTGGTCTTGACCAAATCCACTTATTTGTGGCGGTGTCCGGATTAAAGTAATAAATAGCTCCTCCTGTTGGATCCCATCCATTTAGAGCATCTCTGGCGGCCTTTACTACAGTTGAACCTTCTGAAATTGGAACATTTATCTGTCCGTCGGAAACTGCTGTAAAAGCTCCTGGCTCATAAATCACTCCTGATATTGTATTTGGAAATTTTGATGATTTTACTCTATTTAAAATTACAGCTCCAACAGCCACTTGTCCTTCATATGGTTCTCCTCTGGCTTCCCCATTAATTGCTCTTGCAATGAGCTGAACATCAGATGTTGAATTTGAATTGCTTGCTGCATTTACTTTCTTAAAAGAAACTGCTTCTATAAGAAAATAAATAATCGCAATAATAAAAACTATCGACATTATCATTTTTAATATTTTTCTCTTCATACTCCCTCCAGTTTTATTCTATATAAATATCATGTTACGGTTCACAATCTTTGTGTCACCAGAAATAAGCAACATAACCTATGTATCGTAATAATATTATTGGTATTTTTTCAAATTTTATACATTATGCTTTCGTTTTTGATTTTTATATGGTAAAATCTTATTATATAATTTTAAAATTAAATTTACAAAACGTAACAGTGTAGGGAGTCGATATTAATAATGAAAAAAGTTTTAATATTTTATGCATCATATGGTGGTGGCCATTTATCTGCGGCCAATTCTATAAAACAATGCATAGATGAAAATTTTTCTGATTTTGAAACAAATTTAGTAGATTGCATGTTATATGTTAATAAACCTATAAATAAAATTACTACAACTGCCTATAAGGAAATTGCAAAAAAATTTCCTTGGGCATGGGGTGAAGTTTATAGCCACTCGCAAAAAGGTCCGATCGCTCATATTAGTTCAACAGCCAATAATTTAATGGCTAGAAAATTGCTGAAGTTGTTAAAAGAATATAATCCAGATATAGTAATATCTACACATCCTTTTGGAAGTCAAATGGTTAGCTATTTAAAAAGAAAAGCCTTAATAGACTGTAAGCTCGCTACCATTATGACCGACTTTGCGCCACATGAGCAGTGGCTTGTTGGAAAAGAACAAGTAGATTATTTCTTTGTATCTCATGAAAAAATGAGACATCAATTAATTAATGATGATATTCCTGAGTATAAAGTTTTTGCAACTGGAATTCCTTTATCAAATAGATTTCTTATGCACTATAATAAAACAGATATAATGAACTCTTTAGGGCTAAATCCTAATAAGAAGGTAATTTTATTCTTTGGTGGTGGTGAATTCGGGTTAGGACGTGAACAAACTATAAAGATATTAAAATCATTCATTTTGAGCTGTAAAGATCATCAAATTGTTGCAATAGCTGGAAAAAATCAAAAAATGAAAGATTTTTTTGATAAATTAGTAATAGAAGAGGAAGCTCAAGATATTGTAAAAGTACTAGCCTATACAAATCAGGTACCAGAACTTATGAGTATTTCCGATTTAGTTGTTACAAAGCCTGGAGGGCTTACTACAACAGAAAGTTTAGCTTCTGGTTTGCCTATGGTTGTAATAAATCCAATTCCTGGGCAAGAAGAAGAAAATGCAGAATTTTTAGAGAATTCTGGAGTAGCAGTTTGGATACGAAAACATGATGATTTTGATAAAGTTATATCTGATTTGCTGTCTGATGAACAAAAATTGCATCAAATGAAAATTAATACGAAATTACTTGCAAAGAAAAATTCTACAAAAGATATTTGTAACATTATATTAAATGGTTCTACACTTTCTTTATAATGATTACGAAATTTGAAAATAGAGATACTGGTCTAGTTACAGTTCACTATATATAGCTTTAAATATATAAGAGATAATTAATATTTTTATAAAATTTCGCAAGCTCATATCGAGCGCACATAGCTCATGTGACGACACGATATTTCGGCTCATTTTATAAAAATATTAATTATCTCTAAAGACAGCAGAATAGTTAGCGAACTGTAACATGGTTTATGTTTAAAAATTTTAAAAAAACTAACATAAAGCTTATAAATTTGTATTTTTATAAAATGAAACTGAAAATCCGTTTTGCAGGAGCTTAAAAGAAGCTCCGACAGAGGATTTTCATGTTGAACTTTTATAAAAATATAATTTATAAGCTTAAAGTGACTCATATAAATCACACGTAACTTATAATTGTACTCTTCCTTCTAATGCTCTACTTAGAGTTACTTCATCTGTATACTCTAAATCTCCACCAACTGGAATTCCATGTGCTATTCTTGTTACTTTTATTCCTAATGGTTTTATTATTTTAGATAAATATATTGCCGTTGCCTCTCCCTCAACTCTAGGATTTGTAGCTATTATTATTTCTTT
>CAYPES010000013.1:0-12170 GCA_964409925.1 uncultured Clostridium sp.
AAATTTAGATAAAATATATGAGAAGGGATTTTCTACTAAACCTAAAAACACTGGATTAGGCTTATGGGAAGTAAATAAAATAATTAAGCGTCATAAAAATCTAGCAAGGTTTACAACAAAAACAGAGCAATTTTTTAAACAGCAAATTGAAATTTATAATGAATAATATTATTAAAACAAGATAGTGAAAATACTATC
The DNA here is from genome assembly GCA_964409925.1 of uncultured Clostridium sp. Classification (GTDB taxonomy): domain Bacteria; phylum Bacillota; class Clostridia; order TANB77; family CAG-508; genus CAG-245. The sequence goes on from CAYPES010000013.1 coordinate 199, forward strand.
TTGTTTTAGTTGTCTATTTTGTTGTAAGGAATCTTATTATTAATCTTTTTTTATTAATGATGTTGGCATTTTTGGTTGATGGAATATCCCCCATAAAAAGCAAGCTGTATTTGTAGATTTTGCATATTTTTCTGCAACTTTAGCTAATAATTTTAACATAGTTTTTCCTCCTTGGTATTACTATAATTTATATAATAAAGCATTGCCGGCTTAATGCTGTTATTAACTTAAAACATTTTGCTTTGTACATGTTTCATATCCGTATTCATTCTTTGTTAATTTGTATGCTAATCTTGATATTGAAACTGATTCTATTAGTACATTAAATAATAATATATTTGATATTGTGCTATTTTTTATAAATATAGCTCCTATTAATGTGATTGTTGCAAATATGTATGATAGTATTTTCTTAGTTTTTCTCTCTTTTTTTCTTAGTATTGGTAAGTTAACTGTATCTGCTGGCGCATATATGCTAATCATTATAATTGAAAATATCCAAGTTACGCCTACAATCATGTATTTTATATATTGTGGTTCTATTTCTAAAGATTTACTAGTTAATACATTGCCAAAATAAACTATGAATGTTCCTATCGTGCAACCAATATTTGTTTTTAAGTGAAATCCACCTGCTACTGTTTTATATGGTAACATTGTTATATATGCAAATATTACTAACCATCCTATTTTGAAAATGATTGCAACAGTAAATAACAGTATTAATTTTGGTATTTCGCCAATAATTAATTGTAGCCCATACATTATAGCTTCTGCTCTTTCATCATCGATTTCGGGCATTTGCTTTCTTATTTTCTTGGTAAGATTTTCGCAAATTTTATCTATCATTTTGTTTCCTTCCTTCATCGATGTTATATTATAACTTTTTTTGACATTTTTCTCATTATATTTATAAATAAGTGTTATTATGCTATATAAATTTATTTTTTAGGCTATGTATGATTTTCATATATAAATTTGACATTTTCATATTAATATATAAAGCTTATAAATTATATTTTTAGAAAATGAAATTGGAAATCGGTTTTCGAGGAGTAAATCTCCGACCGAGGATTTCCATGTTGAATTTTATAAAAATATAATTTATAAGCTCAAATTCAATATTTATTTAATTGTAATTTTCCTAATATTATTTATGTGTTACTTATACCTTCTAGTATTTTCCAACTGCCTTCTTTTTGTGGTATTGATTTAAAAGTCATCTTTTCTTTAGTTATAGGGTTCTGTATTGTAAGTTCATATGCCCATAAGCAAATTTGTTTGCCGTGTCCTCTTCCTCCGTATTTCTGGTCTCCATATATGCTATGATTTCTGCTAGATAATTGCACTCTTATTTGATGGTGTCTACCTGTATGCAAATTTATTTTTAAAACTGATAAATCTAACTCTGCATCATATTTTAGCACCTCATAGTCCAATTCTGCAAATTTAGAATTCTTAGTATTCTCTTTTACTACTTTACTAATATTATTTTTCTCATCTTTTAATAGATAATCTGATAAGACTCCCTTTTCTTCTTTAAATTTTCCATTAGCTATTACTAAGTATTTTTTCTTAAATATCTTTTCTCTTACCTGCTCACTTAGTCTTGCTGCTGCCTTTGAAGTTTTAGCAAATACCATTACTCCTCCAACCGGTCTATCTAATCTGTGTACAAGTCCTAAATAAACATTTCCCGGTTTATTATACTTTTCTTTTAAGTAATCTTTTATAATTGTAAGCATATCAATGTCACCTGTTTTATCTCCTTGTGAAGGAATATTTACTGGTTTTTCAACTACTATTATATGATTATCCTCATATATTACATTTAGATTTATTTTATTTTCTAGTTCATTTTCTTTCATTGTAACTTTCTCTCTTTAACTTATTTTTCCCATTTTGCATAAATTCCACAAGGCAATATTATTTCTGAATCTTTCATTGGTAGCCCTACTTCACCATTTTCAAATTGCCCTTGTAGATTCTTCTTTCCAAATTTGCTTTTCATATTCATCTTTAATATATTTTCTAATACTGTACTAGATATTCCAGTAGTATAAGAATTTATTAAAAAGAATACTGGTTTCTCAGATAAAATTTGCATACATAGGCTAACTAATTCTGGTATGTTTTCTTCAAATTTCCATACCTCACCATTTGCACCTCTACCATACGATGGTGGATCCATTATTATTGCATCGTATTTGTTTCCTCTACGAATTTCTCTATTTACGAATTTTATAACATCGTCTACTATATATCTTACTTGTCTATCTTGTAACCCTGAAGATGTTACATTCTCTTTCGCCCATGCAACCATTCCTTTTGAACTATCCACATGGCAGACAGAAGCACCTGCAGCAAGGCATGCAACTGTTGCTCCTCCCGTATATGCAAATAAATTTAGTACCTTAACTTCTCTTTTTTCTTCTTTTATTATCTTTGATATTTTGTCCATCATCCAATCCCAGTTAACTGCTTGTTCTGGAAATATTCCAGTATGTTTAAAACCCATTGGCTTTATATTAAATGTTAAATTTTTATACCTAATTTGCCAGTTTGCTGGAAGTTTCTTTTTGTATTCCCAATGTCCACCTCCTGTGCTACTTCTATCATATCTAGCATCTGCAGTTTTCCATCTTTCTGGGAATTGTTTTTCTTTCCATATAATTTGTGGATCAGGTCTTACTAAAACTGTATCTTTCCATCTTTCTAATTTTTCTCCATTTGCCATATCCAATATTTCATAATCTTTCCAATTATTTGCTAGCTTCATTGCTACATCTCCTATTTATATTTTAAGCTAAGGTTTGTAATAGTACAATAAAATTATGTACAAGTATACAATCCAATATCATTAGTATACCACATATTGCCGATATTGTCGCTACTAGTTTGTGTTTTTTTAATAAATTTGTTATTTTTTTATTGCTTTGCTCAGCTTGTCCTTTCTTTATAGTCTCTGGATACTTTATCCTCAATATAATATCTTTTGAATATTCCATATACAAAATCCCCCTTATATTCTTGATATTAAAATTATATTCATGCTTTTTTGTTTTATGATAATTTTCATATATTATAATTACTCTTTTATAGCCAATATTTGATTTTTTTAAAATTATTATGCTATAATTTTATATATATTTACTATATTTTTGTTATTGTTACAGTTCACTGCTCAAGAATTTATAATATAGCAGAAATAAGCCATATTTCTGCTAATATAATAAAACATAATCTGAATTGTACAAAAAATAATTCATGAAAGGATTTATATATGGAGAAGAAAAAGCATTATAGGAAAAATCATAAAATTCGTTATAGCGAAAAGGATTTTGTTGAAAAAAATTATATGAAGGATGGCAAAGCTGTAATTCCAATAAAAATATCAAAATTGAGTGACTTATATATGAAGCATGATTATCTAAAGTTAGATTTATCTGATGAAGTATTTGATTATATTGAAGAAGTTGCCTATTTAATTCCTATAAATACAGATATAGTCTTAGAAATTCATTATCATGATGAAATATCTAAAAGTCAGCAAGATAGAATCAAAAAGGTATTTAGAAATAATTATGGTAGTGATGTTGACGACATAGATTATGAAATTAGACAGCAACAGCACAGAGCTATTATTTTGTTTTTACTTGGTACAATTTTTATATTTTTATCATTCATATTTAATAAAATTTCTGGATACGCAGCAGACTTCGCTTCTGAATTTTGCGTTATCTCTGGTTGGGTATTTATTTGGGATATGGTTGAAGCTATCAGTATTAAACGTACAGAACTAATTGGTAAACGAATTAATAAACTTCAATTATATGATGCAGAAATAAAATTTGTTTTTGACGATTAATAAAGAATGGAGTTTTACTTCCATTCTTTATTATTTAACTGTTTTTTTATTTCATTTGCAAGTTCTAGGTTAATTCCTTTTAATGTTGCTATTTCCTCTGCTGGTGCTTCTGCTATTTTCTCTATACTTCCGTATTTTTTTAGAAGTTCTACTTTTTTTACTGTTCCTATTCCCTTTATTTCGTCAAGAGCAGATTTTGTTACCTCTTCATCTCTTAACTTTTTATGGTATCCAATCGCAGTATCATGAACTGCATCTTGGAACATTGTTATTGTATTTAGAAGTGTTTCCGATATTTCAAGTTCTTCTCTTTTATCATTCATCAGAGCTCTTGTTTGGTGCTTATCGTTTTTTACCATTCCAAACACCGCTATTTTCACTTTGTCTTTTTCAGTTAACTCTATATTTTTTTCTTTAGCTTTTTCTTTTATTTCTCTATTTACATTTGCTATTGCCTGCTTAGTTGCTTTTATCTGAGTTATTCCTCCATCGGCAAATATTACATCTGGCAATTCTTCAAATCCATTTGATTTATCTTCATTTAAAATATTTATAGAATGTCTTAATCTTCTTGTTACTACCTCCTCCATGCATTTGGGATCGTCTTGTCCTATAACATTTTTTATTTTAAACCTTCTAGATAAATTTTTCTTAATTACACCATCTTGCATTACGCACATTCCTGCAACCATATTAGTTCCAGATAAATTTGAAATATCATAACATTCTATTTTTCTAGGTAATTTGTCTAATTGTAGAACTTGTTTCAATTCTGCTAGTATATTATATTTATCTTTTTCTTTGTTTTGAAGAGTAATTAATGCATTATTTTCTGCCATTTCTACAAATTTTAGCTTTTCACCTTTTTGAGGAGTTTTTATTTCTACTTTTCTATTTCCTTGTTCTGTAAGCCACATTTCAATAGCACTTTTGTCTTCTATTTCTTCTTTAATCATTATTTTATTGGGTAAAATTTGTCGTCCCATATAATATTGTTTTATAAAGCTTGATATAATTTCGCTATCTTCTTCATCTTCTAATCCTTTAAAAATGTAATGATCTCTTCCTATCATTTTACTATTTCTAACGTAAAAAATTTCTATACATACTTCTTCGTCTTTTCTTGCTAATCCAATTACATCTATATCATTTTCTGAAATATTAGAAACTTTTTGTCTTTGAGATATTCTATCTATCGCATATATTTTATCTCTTAATTCTTGTGCTTTTTCGTATTCCATTTTTTTAGAAGCTTCTTGCATTTTCGTTTCTAGATCTCTTTTTACTTTGTCTGTTTTTCCTTCTAATATTGATATAATTTCATTTATTTGTTTTCTGTATTCTTCCTTACTTACATAGCCCATGCAAGGAGCCATACATTTTTTTATATGATAGTTTAAACAAGGTCTATCTTTATATTTGAAACTTCTACATTGCCTTATTTTATATCTAGATTTTATAAATTCTATCATTTCTTTTGCACTACCAGCATTTGCATAAGGTCCAAAATATCTTGCTCCATCATTTAAAATTCTTCTGGTAATGTATAAGTCTGGATAATCTGCTTTTACATTTATTTTTATATATGGATATGTTTTGTCATCTTTTAGAAGCACATTAAATTTAGGCATATTCTTTTTTATTAGATTACATTCCAATATTAAAGCTTCTGCCTCATTATCGCATACTATGTATTCAAAATGGTCAATTAGTGCAACCATGTTTTGAATTCTTTTACTCTTTTTGTTTTTTCTAAAATATTGCCTAACTCTGTTTCTTAAAACAACAGCCTTACCAACATATATGATTTTGTTATTTTTATCGTGCATAATATATACCCCAGGTTTTTTGGGTAATTTTTTTAATTCCGCTTCTATATCAAACATTTTTCCTACCTCTAGTTATAAATTATAACAAAAAAAACGCATTCATACAAGCTAGCTTCGGTCTTATTTTATTTTATACTTGCAACTTTTGTTTTTTAACTGTATATTATATCATAATTAAAGTTTTTCAATTTATTTATATTTTTATGAAAGGAATTTTATTGTTAGCGCCTGGACAACATTTGTTGTTGACGAGGAAGAAGCTTATCGAAAGATTCGGCGGATGCTTCTTGGCATGATTACTGTCATAAGTATTTAATAAAAAAACTAATAGCGATATTAGATAACAGAGGTTAAATACATGTAATCTAAATATTTTGAATAACTTTCTTTAAACCATATGCATATACATACGGTATTATTTTGTTACGCACAAATAATTTTAAGGAGGTTTTTTTATGTGTGGAATAGTTGGTTATATTGGTAAACGAACAGCTAAAGAGGTTTTAATTAATGGTCTCAAAAGTCTAGAATATAGAGGATATGATTCAGCTGGTATTGCTACCCTAGAGGGCGGTAAAATAGAAGTACTGAAGGAGAAAGGTAGAGTTTCTAATTTAGAAAGCTTATCTGGAATTGATAAACTAGTTGGAACTATTGGTATCGCTCATACTAGATGGGCAACCCATGGTAAGCCATCAAAAGAGAATGCACATCCTCATATGGATAATAGTGGCACATTTGCGGTTGTCCATAATGGAATAATTGAAAATTATTCAGATTTAAAAAATTTCTTAACAGTTAATGGATTCCACTTCTTATCTCAAACAGATACAGAAGTTATTCCTAATTTAATAAGTTACTATTTTTCAAATGATAAATCTGAAGACAGTATTGAGAAGTTTTTGAGAGCTGTTAAAAATGCTACATCCGATTTAAAAGGAAGTTATGCTTTAGAGATAATTTCTTCTTTACATCCAGATACTATTATAGTAGTCAGAAAAGATAGTCCTTTAGTAATAGGTAAAGGAAATGGTGAAAATTTCATTGCTTCAGACATTCCTGCAGTACTAAAATACACAAAAAATTTCTATCTTTTAAATGACAATGAATTTACAGTAATTTATAGAGATAAAATTAACTTTTATGATGAAAATTTAACAATTCATAATAAAGAAGTAAAGAATATCGAATGGGATGCTTCTGCAGCAGAAAAAGATGGATATGAAGATTATATGTTAAAGGAAATATTCGAACAGCCAACAGCAATACGTGAAACTATAGGCTCTAGGTTTAAACTTGGTGAACCTTGTAGTTTTGATGATATTGATATTTCAAAAGAATATCTTCAATCTATAAATAAAATATTTATAGTTGCTTGTGGAACAGCTATGCATGCTGGGTTAGTAGGTAAAAACATTTTTGAAAAGATTTGCCGTATCCCTACAGAAGTTGATATTGCCTCAGAGTTTAGATATAGAGACCCTATTATAGACGAGAAAACTTTATGCATTTTCGTAAGTCAATCTGGTGAAACAGCTGACACTTTAGCTGCATTGCGATTATCAAAATCAAAAGAAGCTAGAACTTTAGCAATTACAAATGTTATTGGAAGTACTATAACAAGAGAAGCTGATTATACAATTTACACCCATGCAGGTCCAGAAATAGCTGTTGCATCAACAAAAGCTTATACTTCTCAAGTATGTCTTATTGCAATATTAGGAATGCACTTTGCAGAGCTTTTAGGCTCATATCCTGAAGAAAAAATTGAAGAATTGAAATCGTCCATTTTAGACTTGCCAGCTAAGATTGAAGCTATTTTAGATAATCACTTTGAAATAAAAGCTTTCGCAGATAAAGTATATACTCAAAGAGATATGTTCTTCTTAGGTAGAGGAAGCGATTATTGCGTAGCGCTAGAGGGTTCTCTAAAATTAAAAGAAATATCATACATTCATTCAGAAGCATATGCAGCAGGCGAATTAAAGCATGGTCCAATTGCATTGATTGAAAATGGCGTTACAGTTGTAGGAATAATAACAAGTAAAAATTTAGTTGAAAAGTCAATTAGCAATATGCAAGAGGTAATCTCTAGAGGCGCTAAAACATTAATAATTTCAAACCAAATTTTACCTAATAGCAATTTTAGTTATGTAGTAAATATTCCTGAAACAAATGAACTTGTTTCTCCTATACTTTCTGTTATTCCACTTCAGCTATTATCTTACTACATTGCAAAAGCAAAAGGGTTGGATGTTGATAAGCCACGAAACCTAGCAAAATCAGTAACAGTAGAATAAATTAGCAGAAATAAGTTATGTTTTTATAAAATAAGTTGAAATATCGTGATCGTCACATGATTTACGTGTGCTCGATATAGAGCTTGCAAGTACGTTTTTATCAAATTCACCGTAAAAATCCTCGGTCGGAGCTTCTTTTAATCTCCTCGAAAACGGATTTTCAGTTTCATTTTCTAAAAAAGTACTTACAAGCTCTATATTAGTATTTTCTAGGGATTTTAAGCATAAAACCATTATTCAGTAACTGCTCGTAAGAAAAGTAGTCCACAAATTTAAAGCACTAATCCATTATCCCGTAGCCCGTTTTTTAAATAAAAATTGTTAAAATTAAAAGGAGAATTGCTCCCGGTATCCCTAATATTCCTACGATCAGCACAGTAACAAAATTAATTCCTATATGTAATCCCCATATTGCCCCCACCATGTTGATAATATACAATAAAATAACTCCTAATATCGAATTCAAAATTAGTTTTAAAATTATCTTTATAGGAACTATAAAAATCTTTCCAACTATTATAATTCCTATTATGCAAGCAATATATATTAGTAACATTTTTACTTCCATATTTACTATTATTCCTTCCCAATGCACAAATCTATAAAGAAACAATTTTCAGCCTTTACCTTGTTTACCACATTGTATGTTATTTGATGGACAAATATTACTAAAATTTTCTATGTTTATAGAATATAATGTCTATGCTTCATACTTTATTTTATCAATATTATTTAGCTCTAATTTATTTTCTTTAGCTTTTTTTATTAAATAGTCTAGTTTTGCTTTGTTCGCTTTTATTTGATATAAATAGTAATCCACTTGATCTTGCTCCGCATATTCGTAGTTTTTTATATTTATATTAAGTTCCATTCCTGTTTTTAATATATTAACTATAATCTCACTTTTCTTCTCTTCTTCCGACTTATCCTGAATTTTACTTTCTCTTGCGTATTCTTCTTTATTCATTTTAATTCTCCTTCCTAATACACTATAATTATTATATTAGGAAATTGGATAATTATGCATGATTATTCAAATATTGTATAAATTAATATACCAATCGATTGTATCACGAATAAATTCAAAATATTTGAAGTTAGTAAGTTGTTGGTAGCTTCTATCACGCCCAATTTATTTGCTTCTTCACTATTTTTACTTTTTTCTTTACGTTGTGCTTCTATAAAAGTTATTAATTCTGGAATACTTGTTATTACTCCTAGTAATATTCCTAAAATTATTTCTGGAAATCTAAAAATATTGCTTAAATTTGTTAAACTTGCACTTAACAATTCACCTATCACATATAAAGCAATAGCAATCAGTATTAAATATATCCAATATAATATGACTGTTTTTTTCTTTTTTCTTTTAAATCTATATTCCCTTTCTTCATCTTTTATTTCTTCTTCTAATATTTCTTGTTCTTCTTTTTTTAGATATAATTTATGAGAATTATAATTTATATAATAAAATAGTGATAGTAATAAAACAAACACAATCACTATGTTTGAATTTAACTCTATATTAAAACCTAATAAAATTAATGGAATTATTATGGTAATGAGTACCAATACTAAATCTATTTTTATAGCTTTATTACTTATATATTTCTGATTCTTGTTTAGATATATGGAAAAAATATACTGTATTAAATTTATAACATTTGAGCTTAATATGTTGTATACACTAGTGCTAATAAATCCAGCTGATGCCGAAAACGCAACTGTTAACAATTCTGGCACAGACGTTGCAAAACCTGCAATATTTCCAGATGCTTTTGGGCCTAATTCCAATAGTTGCGATATTTTTCTTAATACTGGCACCAATAAATATTTTGCGATTCCAACAATTCCTAGTGACAATAATATAAATTTAATTAACTCTAGAAATAAGTTCATAAATTTCTCCTTCTTCTAATTAGTTACAAGATATTATTACAATTCACAGTTATGTTGTTTGCCAACAGAAATAATTAATATTTTTATAAAATTTCGCAGCTCATATCGAGCGCACGTAGATCATGTGTCGACACGATATTTCGGCTCATTTTATAAAAATATGAATTATTTCTGATATCTTCTAAAATTCTTTTCTGTGAATTGTAATAGGATGTTACTATATTTTTTACATATTTTCAAGATTTTATTTACTTTTTCTTAATAATGTAATATAATATTATGCATAATATGTATAAGCGTTTGATAAAAGATTAGTAACAATCTAAATTTTATTAGAGAGGCTGTGGCAGGTGAAAACAGTTTAAAATATTTTGTGAATCTACTTTTAGAGCTTTTAGTGAAAGCTAACCGTGTGATGCTAGGTTATAAGCATTTATGAGCTATTTATAATTGCAAATATTTGATTATAAATAAAAATTAAGGTGGTACCGTGATTAATATGTCGCCCTTATGTTTTCATAAGGACGGCTTTTTATATTATTTATATAAGGAGGAAAACTTATGGAGAATCAAGTTATAATTGGAAAGGTATATCGTCATTTTAAAGGAAATTATTACTTTGTTGAAAATGTAGCATTAGATTCCGAGACTAAAGAAAGAATGGTTGTTTATAAGCCTATTTACGATAGAACAGATTCAAAAATTTGGGTAAGACGTGAGAAAATGTTTTTAGAGGAAATTGATAGTTCTCGTCCAGATAATATAACTGGTCAAAAATATAGATTTGAATTAGCTAAGGATATTGAGAAAGATTATACAAAAAATAAATAAAAGGAGACGATTTTATGATAGATATTAAATTTTTAAGAGAAAATTCTGATGTTGTTAAACAAAACATCAAAAATAAGTTTCAAGATCAGAAGCTTCCATTGGTTGACGAGGTTATTGAATTAGACAGCAAAAATAGAACTACTAAATTACATGGTGATGAGCTTCGTGCAAAACGTAAATCATTAAGTGACCAAGTAGGTAGTTTAATGAAGGAAGGAAAAAAGGATGAAGCTGAAAAAATAAAGCTTGAAGTTAAGGCTATTAATGATGAGCTTGTGGAAAATGAAAAGTTAGAGGAAGAATATGCAACCCAAATAAAAGAAAGAATGATGAAAATTCCAAATATAATAGATTCATCTGTTCCTATTGGTAAAGATGATTCTGAAAATGTTGAAGTTCAAAGATTTGGTGATCCAAAGGTTCCAGATTATGAAATTCCTTATCATGCAGATATTATCGAAAAATTAAATGGAATGGATAAAGAATCTGCTGGGCGTACTAGTGGCGTTGGCTTCTATTATCTAATTGGCGATATTGCAAGACTTCATGAAGCAATGCTTGCTTATGCTAGAGACTATATGATAAATAATGGTTTCACATATGCTATTCCACCATTTATGATCCGTAGTGACGTTGTTACAGGAGTTATGAGCTTTGAAGAAATGGATGCAATGATGTACAAAATTGAGGGTGAAGATCTTTACTTAATTGGTACTTCTGAGCATTCGATGATTGGAAGATTTAAAGGTCAAATTATAAAAAAAGAGGAGCTTCCAATTACAATGACATCATACTCTCCATGTTTTAGAAAAGAGATTGGTTCTCATGGTCTTGAAGAAAGAGGATTATATCGTGTTCATCAATTTGAAAAACAAGAAATGATTGTTCTTTGCGAGCCAGAGGATTCTATGAATTGGTATAATAAAATGTGGAAATTAAGTGTAGATTTATTTAGAAGCTGGAATGTTCCTGTTAGACAACTTGATTGTTGCAGTGGCGATTTAGCTGATTTAAAAGTAAAATCTTGTGATATAGAGGCTTGGAGTCCAAGGCAAAAAAAATACTTTGAAGTATGTAGCTGTTCTACATTAGGAGATGCTCAAGCAAGAAGATTAGGTATTCGTGTTAAAGGAGAAAAAGGAAATTACTATCCTCACACATTAAATAACACAGTAGTTGCAACTCCTAGAGGATTAATTGCTGTTATTGAAAACAACTATAATGAAGATGGTAGCATTACAGTTC
>CAYPES010000014.1:0-12123 GCA_964409925.1 uncultured Clostridium sp.
CCAAAAGTTTGATATATAGCGCTATTGGAGCTGCTGTTGGATTAATATTTTATGCAATATTTAAAATTATGAGACTTGGCTTAGTAGGAATAATTTCAATTGCAATATGTGCGTTAATAGGGTATGGAATCGGAATGCTTAAGGTGCCTAACGTAGGAATTTTAAAAGCTACTAAAGTGGTAGGCGGAGAAAACTTAGATGATGTAATAAAAAGAGCAATAAAATTTAAACAAAAGAAAAATAAAATATATATTTATGATGATAAGGAGGAAAAAACAGATGACAAATAATATAGACTTTATGACAGTAATATTATATATAATGATTGCTATAATGTTTGTACTAGCAATCGCTTTAGCGTTTGTATACATGAATATGAAGGTGAAAGAAAGACAAAGCTTGAACGAGCAAAACAAAAAAGATAATAAAGACGCTAAAAAAACTTCTAAAGTGTTCAGTATAGGATCCGTATTTGATTTTATGGAATTTGATAAAATTGAAGACAACATGATAATACAGAAAAAAGGCGCTAGATATGTTATGGCTATAGAATGCCAAGGTATTAATTATGATTTAATGTCGCAAGCAGAAAAAGTTGGAGTTGAAGAGGGATTTATACAATTTTTAAATACTTTATCTCATCCTATACAAATATATACACAAACAAGAAAAATCAATCTAGAAAACAGTTTACAAACATATAAATCTGAGGTAGATAAAATAGAACAAGAATACAACAGACAAAGAATAAGATACCAAAATATAATGTCATCTCCACATTCAACAGAAGAACAAAGAAAACAAGCTTTATACGAATTCACAAAAGATAAAAACTTATACGAATATGGTAAAGATATTATATATAATACAGAAAAAATGAGCTTAAATAGAAATATATTAAATAAAAAATATTATATAATAATACCATATTATGCAGATGAACTTGGACAGAATGATTTTGACAAAGAAGAAGTTAAGGAGATGGCTTTTTCAGAATTATATACAAGAGCTCAAGCAATAATAAGAGCTTTGTCAGTATCTGGAGTTATGGGAAGAGTTTTATCATCAGTCGAGCTTGCTGATTTATTATACTTTGCATATAACAGAGACGAGGCAGAATTATATGGAGTAGATAAAGCTATAAAAGCAGGATACAACGAATTATATTCTACAGCACCAGATTATATGGAAAAGAAAATAGAAATGCTAGATAGACAAATAGAAAAAGAAGCTACAAATTTAGCAAGTGAAAAAGTTGCACAAGTGCAGACAGAAAAACAAAAAGAATATCAAAGAAAAGTTGAAACTAAAGATGATATTATAAACAACTTAGCACAACTTATTATAGAAGAAAATGAAGCAATGCTGGGAAAAGATGTAGCTGAAAGAGCAAAAGATAAAGTTAGAAAGGAGAGAAAATCTAATGTTTAAGAAAAAAAAGCAGAAATCAATAAATGAATTTCAAGTGTCAAGAAACGATTATTCGAGCGATGAGCAAATAAAAATATTACATAGAAAAACTATAAAAGAATTAATAGCACCTTCTGGAATAGATTCGAGTAATATAGACCACCTTGAAATAATGTCTAATGTAAAAAGATATGCTAGAAGCTTCTTTGTTTCTACTTTGCCAAGAATGTGTACTTTCCCTGAACTTTTTAGAGATATGTATATGTTTGGAGATGTAAATACATCAATTTATATTACTCCAATACAAGAATCTAGATCACAAAATGAATTAAATAGAACAATTAATGAGCTAGAAACTGAGAGAATTGTTGCCGCAGATAGAGGAAACATAAATAGAGAGAGTAACTTGGCACAAAAAAGATTAGAAGCAGAAAGCTTAAGAGATGAAATTGCTGCTGGTTTTAACAAATTATATGAAGCATCTGTTGTATCAACTTTGTTTGCATATAACCTAGAGGATCTAGATAAGCTTACAAAATTATTATCAACAGAAATGTCTAAATCATTGGTTGGAATAAAAAGTGCTTGGGCTATGCAAGAAGAGGCCTTTCAATCTAATTTGCCACTAGCACAAGACAAAATTAGAAAAACACATACATTTGACCGTAGATCTATTGGAACAGTATTTCCATTTACAACATCAGAAGTTGGACATTCAACAGGAATTCCTTTAGGATTTAATAAACAAACCGGTGTACCAATATTATTTGATAACTTCCACAATTCACTTACAAACTACAACATGGTTATATTTGCTAAGTCTGGTGCTGGAAAGTCAGTAACTATGAAAACTTTAATATCTAGATCAGCAGTTCTTATGGGAATACAAAGTTTAGCATTAGACGCTGAAGGTGAGTATAGCATAGTTGCAGAAAGCTTAGGCGGAGTAAATGTTGTATTAAGTCCAAACTCAAAAACAGTAATAAACGTTTTTGATATTGAAACAGAAACTGTAAAAGATGAAATAACAGGAAGAGAAAGAACAGTATTAAATGTTGAAAATAAAGTAGAGGATGTTACTCAAGCTTTACTTACAATGGCAAGAGGTAGTACAAGAAGCCAAGATATAAACGAGGTTACAAAACAAATTATTGCTGAATCAGTTGCACAAGAATATGCTGCATATGGAATAACAAGCGATCCAATGAGTTTATATGAATCTTCAAGTAGTGGATCAGAAGATGTGCTAGGTAAAGCTAAAAAGAAGATGCCAACAATAGGGTCTTGGTATAGACGTTTGCAAAGAAATGCTGAAAGCAATACTAATCAAGATTACAGATTCCATTACAGTTACTTATTAAAAGTTATGAAACAATACATAAGAGAATATGACGGACAAATGGCATATTTTGACGGACAATCTACCTTTGATTTATTAGACGGAACACTATTCATAAATCTAGATATATCACAATTGGAAGAAAGATTTGCAAGACCACTTGCACAACAAATATTGTTATCATGGATTTGGGAAAAATATGTTAAGAAAAATAGTGAAGATAGAAGAAAAGCTGCTAAAAAGAGAGTTTTAGTTGACGAGGCATGGATGTTATTACCATACCCAGAAGCAGTAGATTTCTTAAATACAATGGCAAGACGTGCCAGAAAGAGAAATGTATCATTGGCAATTATTTCTCAAAGATTCCAAGATTTTTATGAGAAGCCAGAAGTACAAGCTGTTTTAACATCATCAGATACTAAATTATTATTAGCACAGGATAAATCTGAAATCCAATACTTAAAAGAAGTATTTAAGTTAAGCGAAGGTGAAGCAGGATTTTTAGTTACATGTAACAAAGGAGAAGGACTACTTAAAGTTGGTGGGGATACGGCGATATTGCAAATAACACCAACAGCAAAAGAGTTTGAGTTCGTTGAGACTAACTTGAATAAAATGGTTGAAAATGCTAAAAGGCAACAACAGTAGAGGAGGAAGAGATGCAAGAATTAATGCAAAAAAGTAGACAACGAATGATAATAGTATTAATTATAGCACTATTGCTAGTAAACTTTGTAATATGTAATTCTACAGTAAAAGCAGACGCATGGCCAAAAAGTATGTCAATAAACGAATATAATGCGATACCAGAATTTAATGATGCGGGAGCACTTCAAAGGCAAGATTATAAATCAACAGCTGATGGATCGATTACTGATAGACTTAAAGAAGCTTGGAATCTAGATGATACAGCCCAGGTGATGGAAATACTAGACAACCATCTTAACGATGCAGGCACCTTAACGGTATCTTGGGAAAATGGTCTTTATAAAGTGGATAAAGTTTCTATTAAACTTACAGAAGAGGAAAAATCAAAATATGGAATTGCTACTGATTCTGAAGGGAATGCCAATGGAGATACTAATACTTGGAGTGATTTAACAAATGACAATAACAATAACGATGATGAAGAAGGCGGAGAAGATGATATAGGCGGAATTCTATTTAGACCAATAGCAAGTCTGATATGTGGAATAGGAGATACATGTAATACATTACTACAACGACTACTAATAGGAGAAAAATCCGATGCGTTTATTTCTCGGAGGATTTTTTTCGAATTCTGAAAGAGATGAATGTATAGCTGCAAACCCCCCTGCTTCAGGACTAGAAACTATTTCTGTAGTAGGTAAAAATATGAAATCATGGATAGGAAAAGGATATGGTGTTTCAAACATTAAACTTACACCAGCAGAAATATTTGCAGGAAATGTAGCAGCACTAGACGCAAACTTCTTTGCAACGAATACGGACTACTCACAAAAATTAGGCGGCAATGATAAGTCAATAGTATTAACACTAAAGAAGACTATATCTAAATGGTATGTAGCATTAAGGAATATAGCTATAGTTGGTCTGCTTTCTGTACTATTATATATAGGAATTAGAATTGTTATTAGCTCGAGCGCAGGAGATAAAGCAAAATATAAACAGTTCTTTGTGGATTGGGTGGTAGCACTATGTCTAATATTCTTCTTACACTATATAATGTCATTTACCATGACGATAGCAGAAACTATTACAGATGCTTTGGCAGGAAATACAACAGATGAAGGAACTATAAAACAAGTAAACATATCTATTACAGATGAAGGAAAAACATTCTCTAGCAACTTTACTGGGGTGGCAAGAATGAAGGCACAATATAAAGGTTCACTTGAGATGATGGGATATTCGATTATATACCTTGCTCTAACTATATATACTGTATACTTTGCATTCATTTATTTAAAAAGGTTACTAATGTTAGCTTTCTTTACTATAATTGCCCCACTTGTAGCATTAACATATCCATTAGATAAAATAAAAGATGGGCATGCACAAGCTTTCAATTATTGGTTTAAAGAATATATGTTTTATGCAATATTGCAACCACTACATATGCTATTATATGCAGTATTTGTATCGTCAGCACTATCGGTAGCAGCATCAAACATGTTATATTCTATTGTAGCTTTGGCTTTTATAGTTCCAGCGGAGAAAATCGTAAAGCAAATGTTTGGAATAAAAGGAGCAACAGAGTCAAGTATAGGAGGATTTGCAGGAGGTGCATTAGCTGCACAAGCGTTTAATGCATTGAAAAAAGGTCAAACCAATGGAAATAAAGGAGCACAAGCTAATAATAATAAGATAAGACAAGCGAAGAACCCAAATGCTCCTGACAGTATTGGAACTTTAGCTGCAGATGCCGAAGGAATAGATGCAACAGCTTTAGCAGCTGGTACAGGTGCTGCTATTGGAGCAGGTGCAGGTGCTGCTGCAACAGAAGGAATAGATGAAATGACACATAGCACTACAAATCCGGATATTAATAATCCTACACAAGTAGATAAACTTTTGGACGATGTTCAGAAGGATGCTCGTATAGGAAACAAACCAGATGACTTTGGAAATAAAGGAGATACGCCTCAAACTCTAGATAATAAACCATTTAAAGAAAAATATAATCAATTTAAAGCATATAAGAAGAGAATATCAAATAATGCAAAGAGAGCAATGAAAAAGAGATATGTAGCAGCTGGAGGATTAAAAGGCATTGGAAAATCTGCATTGATAGGTGCTGCAAAAGGTTATGGAAAACTTGCTGGAACAGCTGCAATGGGAGCTCTTGGACTAAGTGCTGGTATTGTTGGAGGCGATATGAGCGATACGCTAAAAGGTATGGCAGCTGGAATTGCTGCTGGATCTGCAGTATCTAAGAGAGCAGAAAAAGCAATAGGAAATACTTTCTCAAATAATTCGGCAGTAGGAAGATTTGCAAATGACGTATTCTATGGAGATGACAAAGGTAGAAGACAACAATTTATAAATCAATATATGAACAATTCAGAAAATAAATCAAGAATATTGGAAAAGAACCCAGACATAGGAATTAAAGAACTTGCAGCAAAACAAAGAGCAGAAGCTGAAATGATGTATGATACAGGAATTGATGACTATTCTACTATAAAAGCGGCTGTAGACATGGAAAAAACACTTTCTGCAGATGGTGCAAAAAATCCGCATGATATGGCAGTAGCATTGGCGAAATTAGGACAAAATTATGACAATAACACTTTTGTTAACCAAGCAAAATTTGAACAAGCACAAAAGGCTCTACAACAAAGGTTAGAAGACCAAATGAATAAAAATCTTGAAAAACAAATAGAGAAACAATTGGAAGGAAAAGGATTAAGTGCTTCGGCCAGAGTTGCAGAAAGACAAAAACGTATGTCAAGTGAATCAGCAAAAATATCTAAACAAGCAAGTGAAGAAGCAACTCAAACCTTAAGTCGTATTAGAAAAATGAAAAAATTATAATTAATAGAGCTAAGTGCAAAAAAATAATATTGCAGTAATAGAATCCAGCTTCGTAAGAGCTGGATTTTTCTTATAATAAAAGTACTGACAAATTCGTACTTTAATGATATAATTTAAATACAAAAAATTAAAATTAAAATAATTATACAATTTTTAACTAATTAGACTTGCGTCTTAGGAAGGAATGAGAATAAAAATGAGCGGAGATAGAGCAGTAAAACAAGAAGATAAGAAAGAAAAAGAAGAACAAATGATGGCAATATATAAAGGATACCAACAATCAGATGAAAATCCAGTTGCTTTTATATCATATTACAATCAATTAGTGATCCAGAGCTCAAATAGCTTAAAAATGTATGGATTACAAAACGTATATCCAGTTGGAATAGATGGAACGAGAAAAAGAGATAAAAACAAAATTGTACTATATCAAGAAGGAATAGAAATAGCTACAATAGATGAAAACTCAAATATTGTATTCTCACAAGAGTATTTAGAACAAATGAAGGCAATTAGTCCAGCAATATATCTTCTACTACAAGAATTGAATGGACAACATTTTGAATTACCAGAACTTCAACAAACAGACCAAAAACTTCCGAACATAAGTAAAGAAGAGACGACAGAAAATTTTACTTTAACAAAAGCAGAATTAGAAAATAAAATGCAAGAAAAGGAACAGGAAGCGCCAGAACAAGCCCCACAAACAGTAGAAGAGAAAACAGAAAATGAAGAAGAAAACATAGAACAAATAGCTAGAAAATCTGGACTAACTAAAAACGATATTAACTTTTGCTCCACGATAGATCCTCAAGAAAAAATAACTGATGCAGAAAGCTTTGAAAATATTGTTAATGTTACAGGGAAATATACAAAAATATTTGTAGTAGCTTCTAATGATAAATCCAAAGATAATTCAAGATTCGCTTTTTGGGGGCTTACTCCAGAAGGACAAGTTGAACAAATACCAGGACTTGAAGAAAGGCAAGGCGTAAATACTGGAAAATCTATATATGCCATAAATAGAGACGGAACAGAAGTAAAAGAACAACAAACAGCAGCTTTGTTTACGTTGCCAAACCAGAGAGAAGGATTTTCGGTTACTATAGGTCAATATGGAATAGTTGAAACAACATACATAAGAAAGAGTCCAGAAGAAAATAAATTTATTGGTAGCACTATAAATTCAACTACTCAAAAACCTACTACAAAAGAAGTTAAAGAGTTTATGAACGACCATAGAACTACTGATAGAGAATTACAAAAAACGATTAAGAAAACAGAAGAACAAGTAGATGAGCACCAATCTGGAAAAACTAAACTTCGCAATATAGATGATAACCCAAACAACGACCAAGCAATTGATATGGATGAAGAGGTGACAATGCATGACGGAACAGTTACTACATTAAGACAAGAGGCAGAAAAACTAGATATGTCTCCAGATGATTATGTAAAAGAATTTGAAGAAACTGAGGGAGATTGTTCAGCAGATAAGATCGAAAATATAAGTTTAAAATATTTGAGCGAAGAATATGAAGAAGTAGAGGAAAGCTTGGAAAGGGATGGAAGATTAACTCCAGAGGAGGAAGCTTTAAGAAGAAGACATCTATTATAATAAAAAATAGTATTGCATATATTTATGTAATACTATTTTTGTAATATTTTTTTAAATTGCTTATATCTTTAAAATAGTAGGAGGAAAAATTAGTGAAAAACATTAAGACCAGAGTTTTAAAGATAAATTATATTCTAATCATTTTATTAATATTAATTTGTAGTGTATCCACAAGTTATGCAGATGATGTGGATAATGATGAATTTAATGAGACTAAAATTGAAGAAATACAAAGTAATATAATCGATGTGGCATCAAGCAATGTAATTGAAGAACCAATTGTAAATTCGAGAAGATGTGTTATATATGATAGAATATCAAAAACGGTAATATGGGGAAAAAACGAAAACGCAAAATCTGCCATGGCCTCAACCACAAAGATAATGACTGCAACAGTAGTTTTAGAAAATGCAGACTTAAATGAAGAGGTCACAGTTAGTAGCAAAGCTGGAGCTACAGGAGGGTCAAGATTAGGACTAAAGAAACGGAGACAAAGCTACGGTAAATGACCTATTATATGGACTAATGTTGAGGTCTGGCAATGACGCAGCAGTAGCTTTAGCACAACATATTGGAGGAAGCATTGAAAAATTTGCAGATATGATGAACAAAAAGGCTGAAGAACTAGGACTAAATAGCACTCATTTTGTAACCCCACATGGGTTAGATAATAGTGAGCATTATACAACAGCATATGAACTTGCGAAGCTTACAGATTATGCTATGCAAAATGAAAAATTTGCGCAAATCGTTGGAACAAAAACAACAACAATACATGTAAATAATCAGGCAAGACAAATAACTAATACAAATGAATTATTAGGAGTGCTAAATGGAGTGGTGGGAGTAAAAACAGGATTTACCAACAATGCAGGGAGATGCCTAGTTACAGAAACAAAAAGAAATGATATGGATATTATAACTGTTGTATTGGGAGCTGACACGAAAAAAATTAGAACAAAAGATAGTATAAAACTTATAGAATACACATTTTCAAATTATGCCATGGTGGATTTACAAGAAAAAATTACAGAACAATTTAATGATTGGAGAAATATAAATGAAAAACGAATCAACGTAATTCAAGGAAAGGAAACAACACTTGAACTTGCATTAGGAGAAGTAGAGATACAGACTATGCCAATAAAAAAAGACAATATAGATAATTTAGAATATGAAATAAATACAATATCCTACCTTGAGGCCCCAATAAAACAATGGTGCAAAATTGGGACTATTACGGTAAAACTAAATGGTGAAATAATAGAAAGCGTAGAAATCATTAATATAAAAGAAATAGAGAGAAAAACATGGCAGGACTATTTCAAGCATTTACTAAAAAAATTAGCAGAAATTTCTTATTTAAAACAGTAGTAATTTTTATTCTTGTATGATATACTTAAGTGTAGAAAAAAGACGAAAAATAATGTAGAATATCAAATTAAGGGGAATACGCATGAAAGAAAGAAAAATACTGAAAATTCTTTTGCTAAGTTTGATAGTAACGGTATTATGCTTTAAACCAGTAATGGCTGATGTAGGTAGCTTTGATACTTATGATAGTGGAGGAAGTGATTGGAGCTCTTCAGGAAGCGATTGGGGATCTTCGAGTAGCGACTGGGGAAGTAGCTGGGGTTCTTCATCATCAAGTTGGGACTCAGGGGATTATGACTCAGAAGGAGGAGGATCAATATTAGGCCTAGTATGGTTATTTTCTACAGAAGAAGGAAAAGTAACACTACTTATAATATCAATAATTATAGTTTTGACTAGTTTTATAAAAAAACATGGTAGAATAATGCAACAAAATGATCCTTTCTATAATAGTAGAAAACAAAATGCAAATATAGATGCAGGAACAGTATATACAACGAATGTTCATGATGTATCAATAACACATATTCATGCAGATAGAATTAAACAAGTGGATCCATTCTTTTCAGAAGAAAAATTTCTTTCTTGGGCGAAAGATTTATATGTAAAGTTACAACATGCATGGACAGTTAGAGAGTGGGAAGAAATGAGACCATTTGAAACAGAAGAATTGTTTGAACAACATTCAGCACAACTTCAAGAATATATTAAAAATAATACAATTAATGTGGTTGATAGAATATCTGTTAACTATGCAACAATATATAACTTTAGACAAACAGAAAATAAAGATATAGTAGAGGTTGCTTTAAAAGCAACAAAAAAAGATTATATTATAAATGCTACAACGAACGAAGTTGTAGAAGGAAATAAAGACCAATACAGAATTACGGTATATAAAATGACTTTTGAAAGGACAAAAGGAAAACTTACTGAAGAAGGAACAGACGACTTAGATGCAAGAAATTGTCCAAATTGTGGTGCACCGCTTAATATGACATCAGCGGGAAAATGTGAATACTGTGGAAGTATTGTAACGACGGGAGTACATGATTGGGTACTATCAGGCCTAGAGCCATTAAGAAGAGAATATTAAAAACATAAATTAAGGGAGGAAAATTATGGGATTAATTAAAGCAGCAGGAGAAGCTATAAAGGGAGAATTAAAAGATCAATTTTTAAAACCGATACGTTTAGATGATATGGGAAATGATTTATTAATGAAAAAAGTTACTACGGAAGATGGAGTTATACCAAATGGAAGCAGAATAATAGTTGCTCCAGGTCAAGTTGCAGCATTATACGATAATGGAAAGGTATTAGATGCAACTGCAGAGGCAGGAGTATACGAATTTAGAACAGAAGCATCACCTTCGTTCTTTGGAGGAGATTTCGGCCCAGTATTTAAAGATATGTGGGAAAGATTTAAATTTGGTGGAGGAATAGCTAAAGAGCAAGCAGTATTTTATTTCAACATAAAAGAAATATTAGATAATAAATTTGGAACACAAAACCCAATACCATACAAGGATTGGGGACATCCGCTTACAAACCCAAGAACAAATACATTAATGCCAATGAGTGTAGAAATAAAATGTTTTGGTAAATATAGTTTTAAAATAATAGATCCAGCAAAATTTATGATGGAACTTGCTGGGAGTAGAAATGAGTATACTAAAGAAGATATTGTAGAGCAAATGAGAGCTGAGGTTATTGGAGTTTTTCAAAATGTAACAAATAGTTTAGGTGAAGATGATAAGAAAATTGCGGCGTTGTCGCTTCCAAGCCAAACAGATGAAATTCGAGAATTAATGGATGAACAAGTATTTGATGAGCCAATAAGAAATAGAGGTATCAAGCTTGTAACATTTGTTGTAGAAAGTGTAACATTAACTGATGAATCAAAGGATAAAATTGATAAATATGAATTTGGTAGTGATGCATATCAGCAAAAAGCTACAATGACAGAGGCATATGCAAATGCGGTACAAAATGCTGCAAGCAATGATGCAGGAGCTTTTAATGGATTCTTTGGATTAGGTGTTGCAAATATGGGAATGGGAAATCCATTAAATGTAGTAGAAAATGTTACAATGCCAAATAATACATACGATCCAAGCAGCGTAGAACCTGTAAAATCACAAAGTACTGCAGAACCAGTTAACAATACACAAACCACATCCACAGTAGTTGTAGCAAGTACGCAAAATCAAGCTCAAAATAATTGGAAATGTGAATGCGGACAAGAAAATCATGGCAACTTTTGCATGAAATGCGGTAAGAAAAGACCTGCAACCGAACAACACAAAGAAGTTGAATGCCCAAATTGTAAAGAAAAAGTTGAATCAGGAGCAAAGTTCTGTACTAATTGTGGAACACCATTAGAATAACTCTAAAACCTTACGGAAACCGCAAAAAAATAAAAATATTTCATTGACTTTAATAGCATAATATGGTAAAATAATAAAGCTAGAATTAAATAGCTTTATTATTTTGCTTTTTTGTTCTAACAAATAAAAAATAGGAGGTGAAATTTAAGTGCCAACAATTAATCAATTAGTAAGAAAAGGAAGAAAAACTACACAATCAAAGTCAACATCACCAGCTCTTCAACATGGATATAATTCTATGAAAAAGAAAACAACTAATAGAAGATCTCCACAGAAGAGAGGAGTATGTACTGTAGTTAAAACTGTTACACCTAAGAAACCAAACTCAGCATTAAGAAAAGTTGCCAGAGTTAAACTTTCAAACGGATATGAGGTAACTTCTTATATTCCAGGAATCGGACACAACTTACAAGAACATAGTGTTGTTTTAATAAGAGGAGGAAGAGTAAAAGACCTTCCAGGTGTTAGATACC
>CAYPES010000015.1:0-4815 GCA_964409925.1 uncultured Clostridium sp.
TGTTCTTTTAATTCTTCATTAGATATAACTATTTGTGTAATTCCATATTGATCTCTTAAATCTACAAATGTCATTCCTCCTAGATTTCTAATTCTTTGTATCCATCCTGCTAGCTTAACTTCTTCTCCTACATTTTTTATATTTAATTCTCCGCAATTGTGGTCTCTATATTCATTTGCCATTTTTACTACATCCTTTTTTGAATTTAGATTTTTGGATTTATCTATAAACCTTATCTTTATGCTAGGTATTATTTTACTCCATATTCGTATATTTTTCAATCGTTTAGCCAAATATTTTATAACTTTTCATTTTATATGTGCTTCGCATTTTAATTCAATATTTTAAATCTATTTTTTAGTATATAACGAAAAAACTTCATCTTCATAAATCTTTTCATATTTATCGTCTTTGCTTAAATATGTATTAACTATCTCTTTATTTTCAACTATTGCATAATCAATATTATATTTTTCAAAGGTATCGTTATAATTTTTATAGCCTCTAGTGGTTTCTAGCCAATCTTTTAATATTTCTGTGTTATTAAATTCCTCACAGAATATTTCACTTCTAGAATCTATAAAAGCGGGAATTCCGTTATATTCCAAGTAACTGCCATAATTAAAGCTGTTATATATTCTTAAATTCTCGTAGTCTAAGTTCTCTTTTATATAATTAACTGCTCCAACAGGATACTTATTCTCATTTACATATTTTTCTTTATATCTTTCAACAATATCTCCAGATAAAGCTATTATAATTACCAAAGTTAGGCATAATAAAGAGGTATTTTTGCTAAAAAATTTATTAGCTTTTTCTAATAAATTGTCTGTGTCATATATTTCAAAAAAATTAGATATTACTCTTGCTATTGCTATCATTCCAAATAGATATAAAAAAGGTTTATTTCTTCTTGCCAAGATCGCCATAAAGAATAAGCCAAAATATAATAAGAAATCACTTAACTTCATTTTTGTTTTTGTTGCTAACATTAATATGTCTATTATCGCTAGTCCTACTATCATTCCTGCAGATGTCAATATATCAGTAATTGCGAGTTCTGAAATAAATTGAGACGAAATTCCTCCTATAGTTTTCACAATGTATGTATACACATATGTTCCGATAGGCGAAAACACACTACCTAACACTATGCATATTATAGCAATAACCACTGCCTTTATGCTTATCGGTTCTATTATAAATTTTCTCTTTCCATTCTCCTTGTTTTTTAATAGTTTATATACAATTGCCTCAGCCAAGTATGGTAATATCAAAATAACTGTTATTGGCCATACAGAAGCATGGAAATTTACTATTAAAACTGATATTAAGAATAAAATTATATAATATCTTTTCTTATTAGTGCTTATTAGTTTTTCTATAAGGTAAATCTCCCACAAAAGTAGCAAATATGATATAATTTGCCCTCTGCCTGTAAAGGCCCATAAATTAGTTAATAAATATGTCGAAATTACAGTTAGAATAAAAGATATTACTATATTATTTTTTTGTTTCACTAAAATATTAAATAACGAAACCATTGTAATACAAGCAATTAACACAATAAATACATATATCCCTGTAAAATTAAAGGCATTATATATTGTCGCTATCGTTAGATCAAAAGCCCATCTCAATTTGTAAAATTGCAAATTTTCATGCCACGTTAAATGGTCTAAATTATCATAACCATGTTCCAACATGTAGTTCCCAGTAGCAATAGTAAAAAAAGTATCATTTTGCATTTCTTTTGTAATAGAAATTGCTGTAATTATAATAATTAATATTGTAAATACTATATATATCTTTTTATTTTCCTTCATATTTACTTTCCTCCCAAAGTACTAAACTAGTTATACAATGATTTGAAATTATTTTTAGTCTTTTCTAATTAGCGTATTTTAAATTTTACATTAGATTTGCATGTTTTTCAATCTTTTGGCTAAATATTTCTTGATTTTTTTGCATTATATAGGTATAATTTCTACATACATAGTTTAATAGATTGGAGATTTTATTATGGAAAAAGTAACAGTTAAAAATTTATATGGTAGCACATCAATCTACCTTGATAAAGATGTTGAAATTTCTGGCTGGGTAAAAACAGTAAGAGATTCAAAAACTTTCGGGTTTATAGAAATTAATGATGGTTCATTTTTTAATAATTTACAAGTTGTTTTTAATAATACATTATCAAATTTTGAAGATATATGTAAATTAACAATCAGCTCTACGATCACTGTTCAAGGAAAAGTTGTAGAAACTAAAAATGCAAAGCAACCATTTGAAGTTCACGCAACATCTATTAGCATATTCAATTTAGCTGATGCTGATTATCCACTTCAAAAGAAAAGACATTCTTTTGAATATTTAAGAACTATTGCACATTTACGTCCTAGAACAAATACTTTTAATGCTGTATTTAAAATTAGAAGTGTAGCAGCTTTTGCTATTCATGAGTATTTTCAATCAAATGGATATGTGTATGTAAATACTCCTATTATTACTTGTGCAGATTGTGAAGGTTCTGCCGAAATGTTTAAACTAACTACATTAGATTTGGATAAACCCCTTCCTCAAAAGGATGGAGAAACTGATTTTTCTGAAGACCTTTTTGGAAAAAAAGCTTTTATAACAGGTTCTGGCCAATTACATGGAGAAACGTTTGCCCAAGCTTTTGGAAAAATCTATACATTTGGTCCAACATTAAGAAGTGAAAATTCTAACACTAAAACACACGCTAATGAATTTTGGATGATTGAACCTGAAATTGCTTTTTGCGATTTAGAGGAATTAATGAATATCGAGGAAGATTGCTTAAAATATGTTGTTTCCAAAGTATTAGAAAGATGTCCTGAAGAAATAGATTTTTGTGACAAATTTATTGAGAATGGATTAATTGAAAAATTATCTAAACTAATAAATTCAAAATTTGTAAGAATCGATCATAAAGAAGCCATAGATATATTGAAAAAAGCAGATAGAAAATGGGAATTTGAGCCTGAGTATGGTGAGGATTTAGCAAAAGAGCATGAAAAATATATTACAGAATATTTTAATGGCCCTGTATTTGTTAAAAACTGGCCAAAGGATATAAAATCTTATTATATGAAGCTTAATCCTGATGGTGAAACTGTTGCAGCAGTTGACCTTGAAGTACCAGGTGCAGGAGAAATTATGGGTGGTTCTCAAAGAGAAGAGGACTATGATAAATTAGTTGCCCGTATGAATAAAATGGGCATTGAAACAGAGCCTCTATACTGGTATTTGGATTTACGTAGATATGGTTCTGTAATCCATTCGGGATTTGGTCTTGGCTTCGAAAGACTTCTTATGTATATTACAGGTATGGAAAATATTAGAGATGTTATTCCTTACCCAAGAACACCAAATAATTGTGATTTCTAAGATCAATGATTAACCCACCCAGCGCATGTGCACTGGGTGGGTAATTGGGTTATTTCTCTTGAAATATGAGGTTTCTTGCCACATACAGTAGCATAACCTCGTAAGGGTCGGTAAACTCCAATTCACCAATATGGTAAATCTGCAGATTTCTTGTTCCTTCAGCCGTCATGATTTGCTTTGTTCCGGACTTAAAGAGTTTGATGTTTTCCCAGTCCTGCCTAAACAAATCCAGGTATTCCATAAATTTGATTAGATTCACTTTAGCCGGATTGAGAATAAGATTTGCCGTGACCCACCAACAACCATATGAAAAAATTCTTTCTTTGAAGGCTCGAATTTCTTGAAGGGTTTTCACTTCTTCAATACTGCCAACCATTTTTAAGTCCTCTTGGCTTATTTCGATGCCAGCAAATTTTTTCATTGCCAACACATCTTCAAAGTCAAGCATTTCAATAGCCTGAAGGAGCAGTTTGAGGTTTATGGAATTATCCGGAATTATATCCTGCAATTCATTCCAGGCCTCCAGCAGCAAAGCATACTCATCGAGGACAGCATTATCATCAACTTCAGTATTAACGTTGTTTTCATCCTCGAAGAGCATATTGGGACCACCGTAAAAAATGATGAAAAAGATATTCAGATATTTTACTACCTCTATATCGCTCATCTCCAAGTTGCCCTTGTTGACTTTCCTTGCCATTTTCGTAACCAGATCAGCAACATTCGGTTCATACTTAATGCTGTATTCCAAGGTAAAAATATTTTGCAATACTTCCTTGGAATTTGAAAACATTCTCTCATATGCAATATTGCCAAGACCGCTCTTGTTATGGCTGTGGTTGATAGTTCCAGGATTCAATCCCCAAAACTTTTCGATAGCTTCCCTCGCTTTGCGGGGAAGAGACTTGATTGTTTTCTCTAGTCCATCAAGATCTATGCGAAACCTGGGAAGATGCCCTCCTTTCATAGGAGTGCGAACGCCCTCCATATAGTTTGCTAATCCTTGCAGATTAGACCGGTCATAGTCCACCGACATTTGTTTCTTACCCAATTTTTTCAGTCCTTTCCGCTCTTATGAGCATTATTTAGGGTACATATATTAATTATAACACAAATTTACATAATTTGGAATACTTTTTATTATATTTCTGTTTACTTGCTAATAACTATTCATTAAGCATGATATCATCATGCAAATTACATACACTTTTTTGTAAAAGTTTAAGTATCACTATATTTATAGTTAACGGCTTTGATTCTCATCTTATAACTTTTGTTGCTTATGAATTTATCTTTTGCCTTACATATTCATATAGCATTACGCCT
Source organism: uncultured Clostridium sp. (assembly GCA_964409925.1). GTDB lineage: Bacteria > Bacillota > Clostridia > TANB77 > CAG-508 > CAG-245. The sequence continues at coordinate 4,738 of CAYPES010000015.1, forward strand.
GTTGCAACAGAAGCATTTAAGCTCTCTGTTCTTCCAAGCATTGGAATTTTCACTCTATTATCAGCTAATTCTTGTACT
>CAYPES010000015.1:4825-11356 GCA_964409925.1 uncultured Clostridium sp.
TTCATTTCCTATAACAATTACCTTTTTGCTATAATCTATGTCGTAAATACTGTCGCTTGTATTTAGCGAGGTTGCTACAATTTTAAATTTATTCTTCCTTATTTCTTTTAAAGTTTTTACCAAGTCGTCAGTTTCAATTATTTTTACTCTTAATATTGCCCCCATTGTTGATCTTACAACTTTTGGATTATAGCTATCAGCTGTATTTTTAGTAACTATTATTTGTTTCAAATTCACACTATCTGCTGTTCTAAGAATAGTTCCTAAATTTCCTGGATCTTGAATTCCATCTAATGCAAGTATAATATCCTGATTATAATTTATTTTAGTATCTTTACTAGGTTTTTCTATTACGGCTAAAATTCCTTGTGGTTCAACTACATCTGTTAAAGTGTTGAATACTTTAGAATTCACATAGATACAATTATATTTTGCTACTTCATATAACACTTTTTGCTCTAAATCTCCAGCCTTTAAGCACTCTTCACAAATTATTATCTTTTTAATATTTGCCTTCTCTTCGATAGCTTCTTCTAGCATCTTAACGCCTTCTATTACATATAGTCCCGCTTCGTCTCTATATTTTTTATCTTTTAATTTCTTTATACTTTTTACTATTTCGTTATCCTTACTAGTAATAACTTGCATCTTTTTCCTCCAATTTTTGAAAATAATTATACATCTCATTCTTTAATAATAATTTTCTGTTAATATCAATGCTAAGAATATTATTTAGTCTTATTTTAAACCAAATTTATTAAAAATATTTACATATTTTTTTCATATTAACAATATTTAATACTGTCGAAATATCGTGTCGTCACATGAGATACGTGTGCTCAATATGAGTTACATTCGCTCGATATGAGCTGTAATTGAAATTAATAGTTCTTTTACTTCTGCTATCGCCTTTTTTTCATCTTTTTCATTAAGTTGTAAGGTTATGTATGGTTCAACTCCAGGAGAAAATCTTATTCTTACTCCATATTTTTTCACTAAATTATTTACTATTTTTTCATCAATCTGAATATTATCTTTATCTAAATTGAAAACTACTCCATGCTCTTTCTGCACAACTTTAATTACATTCGCATTTTTTGCTAGTATTTTTATTTTAGCAATTTCAATTAAATTTTCAACTTCTTGTGGCATTGTACCATATCTATCTATTATTTCATCTATTACATCTTCTATTTGTTTTTCATTTCTGCATAGTGCGATATCTTGGTAAATTTCTATCTTTTGAGCTCCATCTTCAATGTAACTATCTGGTATGTAACTTGATAGGTTTATATCTATTTGAGTATCTTTTTCCTCCTTTACAGGTACTCCTTGCATTTCTTTTACTACTTCGTCTAGCAGTCTGCAGTATGTATCATAACCTACTTGTTCCATATGCCCTGATTGTATTTCGCCAAGTAAGCTACCTGCGCCTCTTATTTCTAAATCCCTCATTGCAATTTTAAATCCTGATCCAAATTCAGTAAATTCTTTTATTGCTTTTAATCTTTTATCTGCGACTTCTGATAATAATTTATCTCTCCTATATGTTATGTATGCATAGCCTTGTCTATCTGAACGCCCCACTCTTCCTCTAATTTGATATAGCTGAGCCAAGCCTAATCTATCTGCATTTTCTACAATTATGGTATTAGCATTTGGTATATCTATTCCAGACTCTAATATTGTTGTACATACTAAAACATCAATTTTATGTTCTATAAATTCTTGCATTATGCTTTCTATTTCGCTACCTGTCATTTTGCCATGTGCAAATTCAATTTTAGCTTCAGGAACTAGTTTCGATATTTCGTCAGCTTTTTTTATTATGTTTTCAACATTATTAAATAAATAGAATACTTGTCCGTTTCTCTCTAGCTCTTTAGTTATAGCCTCTTTTATTACTTCATTGTCGTATTCTAACACATAAGTTTGAACTGGTCTTCTGTTTTGTGGTGGTTCATATATTACAGACATATCTCTTATTCCGACAATTGACATATGAAGCGTTCTTGGAATTGGAGTAGCTGTCATTGTTAGTACATCTATGTTTTCTTTTAGTTTTTTTATTTTTTCTTTGGCTTTTACACCAAATCTATGTTCCTCATCTATTATTAAAAGCCCCAAGTCTTTAAACTCCACGTCCTTGCTAAGGATTCTATGTGTTCCTATCACCACATCCACTTCTCCAAGCTTTAGCTTTCTTATAATTTCCTCTTGTTCTTTTTGGGTTCTAAATCTATTTAGCAACTCTACTTTTATTGCAAATTCTTCCATTCTTGTTTTAAATTCTGTATATTGTTGGTTTGCTAAAATAGTAGTTGGAACTAAATATGCAACTTGTTTTTGATCCATAACAGCTTTAAAAGCAGCACGTATTGCAACTTCAGTTTTTCCATAGCCAACATCTCCACATAATAATCTGTCCATTGGCTTATTTGATTCCATGTCTTTTTTTACTTCTGCTATACATCTTAATTGATCATCTGTTTCTTGATATGGAAAACTATCTTCAAATTGTTTTTGCCATGGTGTATCATGCGAAAACATAAATCCTTGGGCTTTTTGTCTTCTTGCATATAATTCTATTAGGTCTCTTGCTACCTCTTTTAAATTGTTTTTTACTCTGGCTTTCGTATTTTCCCATTCTTTGCTACCTAATCTGTTTAGTTTAGGTTCTCCTTCTCCACCACCAACATATTTTCTAATATTATCCAACATATCTGTTGGCACATACAAAACATCATCATTTTTGTATTTTACTTTTATATAATCTTTAGTTATTCCATCTCCTGTAGTAATTGTATTTACGCCAATATATATGCCTATTCCTTGAGTTTTATGTACCACATAATCTCCTACTCTCAAATCTGCAAAAACTATTTTTTCGCCTTGTTTAAAGCTATCTGTATGTTTTCTCTTCTTTGGCTCACTGGCAATAAATTCCTCTCCTGTTATTACAAGTAATTTTAAATCATAATTTTCAAAACCAGATGAGAGATTACCATTGGATATAACTACAATCTTATTATTTATATATTCTTCAATCGAGTTCGTGTATATTTTTTCTTCTATTTCTTCTAATTTTTCAAAATATTTGAACTTAATTTCTTCTTGTTCAAGTAGAGCTTCTATTTTCTTTGCACCTGTTTCATTTCCAGCTAATATTATGACTTTATTATCTGTATCTAAGGCTGTTTTTATTTCTTTAGTTAGAATGTTGAGCTCACTTTTGAAAAAGTGCATGTCTCTATATTTGAAATTGAATACATTAGCAGAAAATTTTATATTCTTCTTATTATCAAATAGATCAGTTTCATACAAATACACTAATTGATTGTCTCTTAAAGTTTCAATATTTATTTTTGATATATTAGTTAAAGAATCTGGAACACTTCTATTTTTTTCTAATAATGCTGCTATAAGTTGATTATTATCATTAATAATATTTTCTTGTCTTACATTTATTTTATCTATATCATCCAAAAATATTGCATAGTTCTCATTTAAATATTCTAAAAAAGTTGATTGCACATCATAAAAACTATTAAAATATTTATCAATCTTACTTATGTAATCGCCTGTTCTTATAAGTTCTATATCTTCTTGTATATTTTTTTCTAATTCTTCATTGTCAGATTGTATTTTTGATTCTATTTTTTCACATATGTCATTTATATTTTTCGTTACAATTAGTTCATGTGATGGATATATTCTCGCTTCTTCTAGCATTTTATTTGATCTTTGAGATGTTATGCTAAAGCTTCTTATTGAATCAACTTCATCTCCCCAGAATTCAATTCTAATTCCTTGTGTTTTTGTTGTTCCAATATCTAATATTCCACCTCTTACACTAAATTGTCCTTTTGCGTCAACAATTTCTGTTCTCTCATAACCTAAATTTACCAAGCTTTGCTTTAATTCTTCTAAATCAAATATTTTTCCAATTTTAAATTGTAACACAGTTTGATAAATTTCATCTTTTGAAATCATCTTCTGCATTAAAGCTTCTATTGTTGTTACTACTATTAAGTTATTTTCATTAGACTTTTTCTTATTATTTTTTTCTTGTTCAAAAATTTTGTTTAGTGTTTCTATTCTTTCATATGGCAAATCTTTACTTTCTGCTATATAGTCATATGAAGCAATCTCTCTTTTAGGAAAGTACACTACATTATTGGTAAAGTATTTTAAATCCTTTACTATTCTTCTAGCTTGCAATTCATTGTATGTAACTATACAAATATTACTATTAGAGTATTCTCTTGTAGCTTCTATAATCTGTATCTTTCCAACGCTAGATAAGCCCGATAATACTATCGGACTTGATTTTTTTTCTATGTTTCTTACATATTCTTGAAATTTTGGTAAATTTCCAAGTTCTTTAATTAGAACATTCATTACTTATATCCCTTTTTGTAATAAGATTACATATTTTTATTGATTTTGCTAATACTCGATAAATATGAATTTTTTTATTATAGTTTCCACTGCCCCTTCTTAAGAAAATGTAATTCGTACCTCATAACATTTTCTAAAGCGGTCCCCACGATACGTTCCAACTATAATTAAAAAAATTAATATTTATCCATAATTTAGCAAAATCTCTATTATAATATAATTAATTATATGTTTTCTAAATATTTAATGTATATCTGTGCACAACACTCACAATCAAACTCTGCTCTATGAAATCCTTCTTCTTGTATTCCAATGCATCTTGCTACTGTATTTAGCTTATGGTTAGGAAGATTTGGTAGCATTTTTCTACTAATTGCAACTGTATCTATTACCTTATTCTTCGTAAAGCTTCTGTTAGAATTGTTTTGCAAAAAGCTATAATCAAAGTTAGCATTATGTGCCACAATCGTATCATTTCCTATAAAAGTTATAAGCTCTGGCATAACCTTTTCTACTTCAGGAGCATTTTGTAACATTTTATTTGTAATTCCAGTTAACTTCGTTATAGTACTTGATACTTCCTTTTTGGGCTTTATTAAAGTTGAAAATGTGCCAACCTTTTTTGCTCCTTCATATTTTATAGCACTTACTTCTATAAGTTCATTATAAACTGGAGATAGCCCAGTAGTTTCAACATCTATTGCAACAAATTTTACTTCTTTTTTTCTTTTGTTAAGTTCTTCTTTTTGACTATTTTCCATGATTTTTATTTGTTCCATGATAAATTTCTATATTTCTCCTCTTTTAATCTTTTCTAAAGCTATTGCTATTTGGTCAGGGCATGAGGTTTGTTTAAATCCACATTTTATTCCTTTTAGCCTTGATATAACTTCATCTAATGTCATTCCCTTTACTAAGCTTGATATCCCTTTCAAATTTCCATTACATCCATTTATTACTTGTAAATTCTTTATTACATTATTTTCTACGTCTACTATTATTTCTGTAGAGCAAACTCCTTGGGTTTTATATCTATGTTCCATTTAATCCTCCATTTTTAGTAATTAATCATATGCAAAGAAATTATATATCTCTTGCATTATTAGTACATTTTACTTTATAATAATACTACAAAACTCCTTAGAAATCAATAGTTACTCATACTTTATAGTGCTTTGCTGTTACAGTTCATTATATACAACTTTAAATATATAAGAGATAATTACTATTTTTATAAAATGAGACAAAATATCGTGTCGTCACATGAGCTACGTGCGCTCGATATTGAGCTTGCGAGATTTTGTAAAAATAGTAATTATCTCTAAAAATAAACAAAATATTAAGGGAACTGTAACGCTTTGCTTTTTTTCATGTTATATGGTATAATATTGTTATGGAACGTGTGTTCCAAAAAAAGATTGGAGGTTATCAAGTGAGCAAGTTAAAGTCACAAGAGGCAAAGATTGAAATTGGTGGTAATGAGCGGATAGTTCAGCTCATCCCACAAGAACCTCATCCATCGGACGAGTTCATTCCCAAGCAGGATAAACTCGCCGTGATGTTGAGATTTTCGATCAGCAAAGAGGAGAGGCGTCAGCCTTACCCTATTCGTACCCTGAAAAAGATCCTAGACCCAAAGATCGTATTCTCTCGTAAGATGTGTTCCGTTGTTCGCCGTTTGAGAATAGCGGATGGTCGTCACTGGTACACAATAGTATACCACATGTATGATTACGATTACGGAGCTGGCATTTACTACCAGTTGCTTTCTAAGCTCTTTAGGTAACCAAATTCCAGCGCGGCTGGGTGCAGATACTTTGCACCTAGCCGTTTACTTTCTCTAAGTTTAGTTACTATTTTCACTAATTTTTTTACTAAATATTCCACATCTTCTTTAGTATTTTCTTCTCCTAGAGTTATCCTTATTGTTCCTTCTAGCCATTCCCTATCTAATTTTATTGCCATAAGCACATGTGAAGGTATATTACTTCCTGCCGAGCATGCTGAACCTCCAGATGCGCATATTCCTACTTTATCTAGTTCTATCAAAATATCGCTTGATTCACAGCCTTTAAATGATACATTTATATTTCCCGGTAAGCGTTTTTCCAAATCACCATTTATTTTTAT
>CAYPES010000016.1:0-7570 GCA_964409925.1 uncultured Clostridium sp.
CCTAAGAAAGAAGTTATCCTATTAAAGAAAGAAATGGATAAACTAGAGAAGAACTTAGGTGGAATTAAAGACATGAAAGAAATGCCAGGAGTTCTATTTATAGTAGATCCTAAGAAAGAAAGAAATGCTATATTAGAAGCTAAAAAATTAAATATTCCTACAGTAGGATTAATCGACACAAACTGCAATCCAGAAGATGTTGATTATGTTATTCCAGGAAATGATGATGCTATAAGAGCAGTTAAATTAATAGCTGATACAATGGCTAATGCAGTAATTGAAGGAAGACAAGGCGAAACTTTAGAAACATCTGACGATTTAGAAGAAAGAATGGAGACAGAAGAAGCTGAAGAGCCAACAAGCATTGAAGAAGTTGTAGAAAGCGCTGATGAAGCAGAATAATTAATTTGATATTAAAGTGATACCAAAGGGGTAGGGCGGCTGCCCTATCCTTTAATGTTTTTTGGAAGGTGTCTTATAGTGACAACCTATTCTAAAAAATAAAAATAGATGAGGAGGATATAAAATGATAACAGCAAGTCAAGTAAAAGATTTAAGAGAAAAAACAGGTGCAGGAATGATGGACTGCAAGAAAGTTTTAACAGAGACAGATGGAGACATGGAAAAAGCAATGGAGTTATTACGTGAAAGAGGAATAACAAAAGCTGCTAAGAAATCATCAAGAATAGCTGCAGAAGGATTAGTAGATGCATATGTATCAGAAGACGGAAAAATTGGAGCTGTTGTTGAAGTAAATGCTGAAACAGACTTCGTTGCACAAAATGCAGAATTCCAACAATTTGTAAAAGACGTTGTAAAGCAAGTTGCAGTAAATAATCCAAAGGACGTTGAAGAATTATTAGCTCAAAAATTTATAGCTGAACCAGACAAGACTGTACAAGAAGTATTAATAAACAAAATAGCAACAATCGGCGAAAACATGACAATAAGAAGATTTGCAAGATTTGAAACAGCAGATGGAATAGTTGCAAAATATATACACGGAGAAGGAAAAATTGGTGTATTAGTAGAAATGAAGAATGCAGACAATGAACTTGCAAAAGACATTTGTATGCAAATTGCTGCTTCTAAACCAGAATTTTTAGATAGAGAAGCTGTACCACAAGAGAGAGTAGAAAAAGAAATGGAAATATTAAAAGCTCAAGCTATGAATGAAGGAAAACCTGAAGCAATAGCAGAAAAAATGGTACAAGGAAGAATTGGAAAATTCTATTCAGAAATATGCTTAGTTGATCAAGAATTTGTTAAAAATATGGATATAAAAGTTAGCCAATTATTAAAAGAAAAAGGAGCAACAGTAGTAAGATTTGCAAGAATTGAAAGAGGCGAAGGAATAGAGAAAAAAGAAGAAAACTTTGCTGAAGAAGTTGCAAAACAATTAAAATAGAATGAAGAGGGAGCTGAAAAATCAGCTTCCTTTATTATAGCTTTAACAATATAAATTGTGAATTGTAACTTTCTTATTGCTCTTTATGCCATAAACTGGTATAATTATCCATATAAATTATATGAATAGGAGATACGAACAAGTGAAAAAAATATTCAACAAAGATAAAGAAAGTAAGCCAAAGAATGATGATTCACAAAAAATTAAAAATATAAAATTTCATATATTAGCAATAGTAGCTATTATAATATTTTGTATATCTATATGTCCGGTTACTTTACAAAATGATACTTTTTATACAATAAGAATTGGAGAACATATAGTTAATACAAAAACAGTGGACATGCAGGATCCTTTTTCTTGGCATGAATTACCATACACATATCCTCATTGGGCTTATGATGTTATGATATATTTAATATATAGTCTTGGCGGACTACAAGGTATATTCATCTCTACGATAGTATTATCTTGCATTCTAGGAATAACAATGTATTGTACAAACTACAAAATATCAAAGAATAAAGTGATATCACTAATAATAACAGTAGGAGCAATGTTTTTACTTAAAGATTACATTGCAGCAAGAGCTCAATTGATTACATTTATCTTATTTGAACTAACAATATTACTAATAGAGAATTTCTTACAGAAGAAGAAAATAAGGTATGCCATTGGAATCATTTTAATATCTATCGCAATTGCAAACTTGCACTGTGCAGTATGGCCTTTCTTCTTTGTAATATTCTTACCTTATGTGGCAGAATATTTAATATTTACTATAATAGATGCGGATATCGTAGATAAAATAAGAATAAAAATTTATGACATTAGAATAAAAAGACATAGTAAGAATATAGAGAAGGCAAAGAACGAAGAAGACAAAAAAATAAGTAATGAAAAAATGAATAGAGTAATTTTATTAAAGGAAAATTACCAAGAGAAACATGTAAAAATATTAAAAAATAGAGAAGAAAAAAGAAACAACCCATATAAAATTAGATATAAAAAAAATAAAGTTACAAAATGGCTTATACTTATTATGATTATATGTGCATTTACAGGAATTTTAACACCATTAGGTGATACGCCATATACATATTTATATAAGACAATGAAAGGAAATACAACACAAAGCATTAGTGAGCATTTACCATTAACATTAATAAATAATAAAGCAATGCTAATTGTATTAGCTGGAACATTAGCTTTGCTAATATTTACAGACACAAAAATAAGATTAAAGGATTTATTTTTGTTTGCGGGTCTAACTTTGTTAATGTTCATGACAAGAAGACAGGAGTCAATGTTATTATTGCTAGGAAGCGCAGTAGTTGCAACGATAATAACAGATTTGTTTACTAAATATGATGAAAAAGGATTAAAAGAGCTTGAAAATATAATGATATCGTCATTGGGAACAATAGCAACAATATTATTAATTGTATTAATAGCTGTTGTAGAAATAAAGCCAAAATTAGACGATAAATTTGTAAATCCATCATCATATCCAGTAGATGCAGCTGAATATATAAAACAAAATTTAGATTTGAGCTCAATTAGATTATTTAATGAATACAATTATGGAAGCTATCTTTTATTCCAAGGAATTCCAGTATTTATAGATTCAAGAGCAGATTTATATGCACCAGAATTTAATGGAAAAAAAGGCGAAGATGGGAAATATGATGGACAAGATATATTTTCAGATTATATAAATACATCAAACATATCTAAATACTATGAAGACACTTTTGAGAAATACGACATTACTCATGTTATACTATATAAGAATTCTAAGTTAAATATGCTTATATCAAAAGATGACAAGTATTTAGAATTGTATTCAGATAAAAAATTTGTAATATATGAAAGAGAATAGAAATGTCAAATAGTAAAAAAATGAAAATGGGTATTATAGCAATTATAATTGCTATAATACTTGTAGACCAGATTACAAAGATTATTGCAATAAATAATAACTACACAATAGGAATAGTTTCGTTTAATTATGAAGAACAAGAAAAGAAAAATATAGAAGGAATTGTCACATCTTGGTTAACAGACATCATTGTATTTATAATAATTATAAAATTTTTAAAAGAACAAAATAAAAACATGGAAAATAAAGTTAAAATTTCTTTATTACTTATCCTTGGAGGAGGAATAAGCAATTTTATTGATAAAATTTGGAACAGAGATGTAATAGAATTTATACATATATGGAAGTTACCAATTCTAAATGTGGCATATATAGTGTTTGCAATAGGTTGGATATTATTCTTAATTTTTATGGTACAAAACACTTTGGAGGTAAATAAAGAGATAAAGAAAATAAATGAACAGAAAGCAATGATTGGAAGAGAGAAAAAATAACTATAAAGGAGAAAAAATTGGAAAAGATAGTTGTAAAAGATAATAATCAAAAGAAAAGATTAGACATTTATATAGCAGATGAGATAGAAGAATTATCTAGAACAACAGTACAGAGACTAATTGATGAAGAGAAGATATTAGTAAATGGAAAAAAACAAAAATCTTCATATAAGCCAGAAGCTGGAGATGAAATAAACATAGACATTCCCGAGGCACACGAGGCTATTCTAAAAGCACAGGATATTCCTGTTCCAGTTGTATATGATGATAATGATATTATAGTAGTAAATAAGCCAAAGGGGATGGTTGTGCATCCTGCTAATGGAAATCCAGATGGAACATTAGTTAATGCCATTCTAGCTATTTGCAAAGATAGTTTATCAGGAATAGGCGGAGAAATAAGACCAGGAATAGTACATAGACTTGATAAAGACACATCAGGTTTATTAATAGTGGCAAAAAATGATGTAGCACATATAAAAATGAGTAAACAAATACAAGATAGAGAAGTTATAAAAAAATATATAGCTTTAGTAAAAGGTGTAGTAGCAGAAAATGAGGCGACCATAGATCTACCTATTGCAAGAAGTACGAAAGATAGAAAAAAAATGGCAGTAGATCCAAAAGGAAAAAATGCAGTAACACATTTTAAAGTATTGAAAAGATATGATAAATATACATTATTAGAATTAAAAATAGATACAGGAAGAACACACCAGATAAGAGTGCATATGTCGTATATAGGGCATCCTGTAGTTGGAGATGGGGTATATTCTAGTGGAAAAAATGAATTTAATGTAGAAGGACAAATGCTACATGCAAGATATTTAGAATTCAGACATCCAATAACAGGAAAAGAACTAAGATTGGAGGCTCCTATTCCAGAATATTTTGAAGAGGTATTAAAAGACTTAAAAAATAGACAGCTTAGCGATTAGAATTCACAATTTATAATTTTTATATAGCCGAAATAATTGATATCTTTATAAAATTTCGCAAATTAAATTTTTTATGAATATTAGCAATTTGTTCTAAGAATTTAGACTAATGAATTGAAAAAAGGAGAAGAATAGATTTCTTATGGAGGAAAGATTACAAAAATATTTAGCAAATAATGGTGTTGCTTCAAGAAGAAAATGTGAAGAGTATATCTTGGATGGAAGAGTTAAAGTTAATGGAAAAATAGTGACAGAACTTGGAACCAAAATAAATCCGGAACAAGATACTATAGAGTTTGATGGTAAAAAGGTTGAAAAACTAGAAAAGCATGTGTACATATTATTAAATAAGCCTATTGGGTATGTTACTACCGTAAAAGATCAATTTGATAGACCAACAGTATTAGATTTAATTAAAGTAAAAGAAAAAATATTGCCAGTTGGTAGACTTGATATGTACACATCTGGAGCTTTAATACTAACAAACGATGGTGAATTTATAAATAAAATAACACATCCAAAAAATGAGGTAGAGAAAACGTATACAGTAACAGTAAAAGGAATTGTTAATCAAGAGGATGTACAAAAACTAGAAAATGGAGTAGAAATAGATGATTATATATCGGGTAAAGCAAAAGTAAAAATATTAAAAACCGATGAAGAAAAGAACTTCTCTAGAGTGCAGATAACAATTCATGAGGGAAAAAATAGAGAAGTAAGAAAAATGTGTGAAGCCATAGAAAAAAAAGTGCTTGCACTTCATAGAAGAAAAATTGCAAATTTAGATGTAAAAAAATTAAAGATTGGACAATGGAGATACTTAACAGATATTGAAGTAAGCGAATTACTAAAGCTTGACAAATAGGAAAAAATGTGGAAAAATATATATGTACAAAAGAAGAGGCGAATTTTAAAGGATGGAATCAAATAACGATTTTGAAAAAGTTTCTAAAGTAATCCCTATTGATAAAATGTATAAGGGAGAAATTGTAAAAGGAACAGTAAAAAACATACAACCTTATGGAGCATTTATAAAAACAGATGAGGGAGTAGATGGACTATTATATATAGAAGACATTTCTGTTGCGAGGATAAAAACACCAGCAGAGAGGTTAGCTGTTGGACAGAAAATAGATGTTGTAGTAAAAGATATAGATAGACAAAAAAATAGAGTTTATTTCTCATATAAAGAAATGTTAGGAACATGGGAAGAAAATATTAAAGATATTCAAGAAAAAACCATGGTAAAAGGTATCGTAAGAGAGACCGAGAAAGATAAAAGAGGCATTTTTATAGAGATAAAGCCAAACTTAATAGGAATGGCTGAATATAAAGATGGACTACAATATGGACAAAAAGTTGATGTTTATGTTAAAAAAATAATAGAAGACAAAAAGAAAATTAAGTTGATTATTAAATAATAAAACCATATTTGGTATAATTATAAATGGGAGGAATAAAAAATGATTGAAGATTCAGAAATAAAAACAACTACATCTCCATTTGCAATGAGAGAAGGAGAAATAAAAGTATTTGATGGTAAAGACGGCTATGTTTCTATGAACCAAATAATACAAAAAATAAATGTAGGGCATATCAATGATTTACATTTTAGAATTATGGAATTAGTCAATGAGTTCGAATTTATAACATCAAGACAATTATATAAATTATTGGAAAAAGAAAACTTTGAAATAAAGTCACAAGATAAATTGAATAATAAATTAGAACAACTAGTAAAAACAAAAATTTTAACTAGATATTATTTCAATTCTGAGGACGGAAAAGGTATATATAGAATATATTGCTTAGAAAAAATGGGAAAATATTTGTTAAATTCAAGGGGAATAGAGTGTAAGTGGCAGCCTACAGATAATACAAGACCAGTAGCAATGATAAAAAAGAGACTTGCAAGTAATCAAATTATTATTTCATACAAAGACAAGGTACAAGCTTTTGATTCATTCCAGATAAAAGTACCTATGACAGCAAAAGAATTAGGAAAACAATTTAGAGCAACAGGAGGAAAAGTTACTCTTAGCAAAAATGGAAAATCAATAGATTTTATATTTGAAGTTATACGTAGAGAAGAAGATTGGGAGAAAAAATTAGCAGATAAAATGAAATTATACAAGGAGTTCTATAAAAATTTTATCCCAATGGATTCTGGATTTAGAACAATGCCACAGCTTATTCTACTATGTGAAGATGAGAAACATATGGCAGAAACATTTAGAGAAATAGTTGTAAACGAATTAGGAATTGATAAAATAAACTTATATTATACAACAGATTTAAGACAAAATGAATCATCTTTGGAAAGAAGCTTGGCAGAATTTAAATTAGATCCTGCAACAAATAAATATAGAATGGAAAATGTAGATATAAAGCTATTAGGAAATGTATAATTTTCCTACAAAACTTATTAAGTATACAAAAAATTACTCCTCGAACATTGTTCGAGGAGTTGTATTTTATTTGTTATCAGGTTTCTTTAAGTTAAACACAATAGCATCTTCATTATCGAATAAATACTTTGAATCTGTAGTATCTGTATTAATAGGATCTACGTCATCAGAAATATCATCTGAAAAATGATAATTTTTTAAATTGGCTTTTTTACGTTTTGTTTCTTCAATGTCTTCTGCTACCGTATGTGATGATAAATTATATTTATCAAAAGGATACTCTTTCATAGGTTTCTTTTCTGAATATGATGCAGATAAGAAACTTAAGTTAACTGTACCAGTATCGCTCTTTCCACTTAAATTCCTTAATTTATAGAAACTTTGCTTGAACTTAAGTGCTTGAACTTTACCAGGTGCATATTTTGTTTTGTTTTTATACT
>CAYPES010000016.1:7580-11167 GCA_964409925.1 uncultured Clostridium sp.
GTAAGCTTTGGATCATATTCGCCTTTGTCAGTGTTGTAGGTATTTCCAAATGTCCATTCCTTCTTATCTCCAATTTCTTTTGACCACCATTCATTGTCTTCTGGAGAGTTATTTCCGAATACGAATTTATTAGAACAATTTGCTGTAATTATTTGTCTATGCTTATTATCTTTTCCATCTAATTGAGATAAGTTTTGTACAGATACAATTGTTGAAACTTTATATTTTCTATATAAAGTAAATAATGCATCTGTAGAAGAACCAACAAAGTCCGCAAACTCATCTATGTATAAAAAGTGTGGAAGTCTATCTTTTTCTGTTCCAGGACGTCTTAGTACGGAATATTGCATCATAAGAATGCAGAATAAACCAAATGCTGTATGTATGCTTGGACCTAAATCTCCACGTCTTGTACATACCAATGTAACCTCACCGTTTTCTAGGGCTTTATCAAAATTAATAGTATTCACTCTATTGCATAATATATTTTTTACACCTGAATATCTTAACAAACTATCTAATTGAGATGTAGCATGTGTAATAAATTTCTCTGTATCTGCTTTATTTGGTGCATTTTTATAGAAGTTTCTTTCAAAATAATTTAATAATGCAGAATACTTTTTAGTAAGCTCTTCATCTTGTTTCATTTCTTCACACATTTGCTCTATCAAATTGAAGTTTGTAAAGCAATTAAGCATATCCTCTAAATTAGGTAAGTCGCCATCGTGTAATCTTGGATACATTTCTTTTAGTAATATTGATAAGTTTTCAACTGCTTGGTTTGCAGCGTTTTCTCTATATGCTAACTCTATATCTGGATGAGTAGAATCATATAGACCTTTTAATACAGTCGAAATTGCAATGGCTGTTTGAACTGGATCATCAAATATAAAAGGATTTAATCCAATTGATGATGAGTCGTTAGGATCTAGTATATTTGCTTTAATATTACGAGCATTTAAAACCTTTTTTATACGATTTATTGACTCTACATCTGGCGAAATATAAGTAAGTCCTAAATTTTTATAAATATAATTATCTCCAGAACCAGATATAATCATCTTTTTCATATAAGTATTATAAACGTTATCTTTATTCTCTTTTGGAGTAAGCATATTCAAGTTAAAGTTAGCATTAATGTAATCATTTGTATATGGACAATTTAACACTGCAATTCCAGTTTTTAAAGCTGTAAATCCCATTTCTTTGGCAATTTCTCTAAAAAAGTATTTTTTATCCAAATCCTTAGCAATCATTGGTTCGAATAGTAAGGAAGTTTTTCCAGCACCAGATACACCACATATTAATGTTGGATAAAATCTTTTCTCTTCTGCTATTTTTACTGTTTTACCGCTATCTTTATCTGTACCAAAAGACATTTCACAAGTGTATGCTCCCCAAGATGCAGATTTATCAGCTAAATTAATTCCATTATAATCAAAAATAGAATCATATATTGTCTTAGTATCGTGAACGGTCATTAATAGCCATTTAATAAGAGGGTAGAAAGTAGTTAACGGCAAGTATAATGCTAATGCTGAAAAAGCAGGCTTTATCAAGTTAAAGAAATTGGCAGCTATGTAAGAAAAGTTTGGAACCGATAAGAATAGCATCCAACCTAATTTGTTGATAAATTGTGTAAACATAGAGACTATTAGTATATAAAGACTAATTAAATATAAGTCGAAAAATGTCAGCTTTATTTCATCACAATCTGCATATTTAGATGAGCAAGAAAACAAAAATGCGAATACGGGGCAGGCAAGTGCCAAAGTATATGTAATTGGTCCCCAATAAGAAACGCTCATTCCAGTAAATATCATCATTAGCATTTCTGCGATTCTATCTACTACTAAATATGCGGTTACTAAAGTTAGTACATATGTTAAAAAAGTATTTCTATCTGTTTTTAGGTATTTTAAAAATTTATCTATTACTTTCAAAAGATTCACCACTTTCAAATTATTTCATTTCCTATTATTTTACATATATATTATCCTATAAAATTGAGAAAAAAACAAGTGTTTTAAGCAATTATTTATAAAAATGTTACTAAATAGTTATAATTCATAACATGAAACTTCCCCAGGTGCACAGCACCTAGGGAAGAAAACTCATGTGTCTTTTTAATAATAGCGGGGCATCCGAGTATTGGAAATTTCTTTCCAGCTCATCAAGCAATCTATGAGAGCTTCAATGTTATACTCGTTGTACAAATCTTCAACTACTTGAGGGTCAAGATCGTACTTATCGTATAATATAACAGCAACATCAAGGATTGATTTGTAGGTTTCCTCGTCTGCATTCTGAGCCAACTCAAGAAGATGCTCAAATGCCATGTCACAGATTTCCTTGTCTAGGTCAGATTCGGACTCAAAATCACTACACATAAATACGTACTTTGATACGAAATTGTAATGAGAGTTTTGCAAAATATTTTCTGCAATTTCTGTTATTCTGTCTGTATTGGACAGATTTTCAGGATGTCCAAGTACATGAAGACAAGTGAAATAAGTATCAGTGTCTCTAGACAGCTCGGGGTCAGTAGACTTGCTAAGAGCAGTCAAGTGATTCCATGCCATATCCGCTAATTCGTTGTCTGAATATTTTGCAAGCACTTGATCAGCAAACCAGTAATTGGTAGAGAACACAGGATTTGCAAAGAAGACTTTAGCTACCTTGGTTAGATCTTCTTCAGACAATTCGTCAACAGGAGGAAATCCAACGTAATAGAAATCATCATAGTTGTTACTAGAGTAGAACTTACACAAGATGTCCGCGATTGGAAGATCTTCCCAAGAATTAAAGTAGTCTATGGAAATTTGTTGTTCTACAGCTTGTGCAAATACGTTGTCGAAAGCTTCAATTGCTTGAGATTCAAACTCGGCTTTGTTACATGCGGATCTGTTAAGACGCCAGATATCGTAGAAATTGCTTCCGATTTTTTTCATACAACTCCAACACAAAGTTTCTGTTTTAGAAATGTTAACCATTTCAGCAAGGTAGTCTGAAATTTCTTCTGGAGTCATTTTCAAAATTGGGCTATCTTCGTCCCGCGCACAGTTGGACAAGTATTCGACTTTACACACATGTTCTGGAACGGATGGCAATTGTTCGATGACGGTGCCGATAATTTTGGTTCAGATGTTGCTACTTGTGAGTCAGATTTGACACATGCGGTCATAGCTAAAAACAAAGCCATAACCACTAGGAGAACGCTAACGTTGTTTCTTTTCATAAATGATACCTCCAAGTTTTGTTTAAGTAGCTGGAATTCCAGCTACTTATGTATTTGGTATATATATATTATACCACTATTTACATAAAAAAGCAAAAAATCAATATTGCTAGAATAGCGTCAAATTCTTATTGCAATTTAATTTTTTACATCAGTAATAGATTATACAATTAAGAATATATATTCTATAAAAGAAATTTAGGAGGAATGAATGCTAAAGGAAAAGAAACAAAGCTTCATGCAAGGAATTATAACTTTAATGTTTTCACAAGTCTTAATAAAAATTTTAGGACTTATATATAAACTATATTTAACAAATAAAAAGGGCTTTGGAGATACTGGAAATGCT
>CAYPES010000017.1:0-10882 GCA_964409925.1 uncultured Clostridium sp.
ATATTGAAGGATTAGAAAAAAATAAAAAAATTGCCTACATTTACTTGACACATACGTAAGTTGATTATATTATAAAAACATATTGCAGAGAATAAAATAAAATGATAAAATAAAATAAATTCGACAAAATGTGACAAAAGAAAGTGGTGGTTCATATATGTTGTAATGTATGAAAATTTATAAATAATTACAAGAGAAATTAAGTAATATACAAGGATAGGAGAAAAAATATGAAGAAGATTTTAAAAATAAGTTTATTTATTATTGTATTTTGTTTATTATTGATACTTTTTAGCAATTCAAAAGTTCAAGCTGTAGTTGAAACTGTAACAACAGTTCAACAATTACAAGAGGTTATGGGAGCAACAGAGCATTCTACAATTGATGGAACTACACTAAAAATAACAGATAATTTTACGTGGACTATGCCAAATAACATAAGTATGCGTATAACAGAAATAACAATCGATTTTAATGGAAAAGAAATTAGAATAGAAAATAACAAAGATTTAAATGATGGAATTCATCTATTAGAAGGCAAAGTAACGCTTAAAGATTCACAAGGAAAAACAGGAGGAATTTATACTACAGGAAATTTTATTTACGTAGGGAATGATACAGAATTAATAATAGAAAATGGAAAGTATACAGCAGCTCATGTTCAAGAGGTAGATAATGGTCTTATTACCAATATTGATAATGGTATATTTAGAAATGAGGGCGGTAATATAACGGTAAAAAATGGAAACTTCAATACTCTAGACCATGCGTATTTATTCCTAATTAAATACGGTAAAATAACAGTAAATGATGGGGATTTTACAGGAAAAGGCAATATATTTGTTGCTGATGGTGGTTATTTAAATGAACTAGCGGAGATTATAATTAATGGCGGAGAATATGATTTATGGGGATGTGAATTTCTAAGATTGTTTTCTGACGGAAGTATAAAAAATGTTGTTTTAAATGGTGGAAGTGTTAAAAGTTCTCACGCTCATTGTATTGGTATGAATGGTAGTAGCAATAAAAACGAAACTAAAAAGCTTTTGAATGTAGAATTAAATGGTTGCATATTAGAAAGTACAACAGCTGTAATAGTTTTAAATCCTAGTATACAAGGAAGTATAAATACTTGTAGTCTAAAATTAAAAAATGGTATAATTAAGACAACAGGAACAACACATAGTGGTGCAATTCAAGCCATTGGTTTAAAAACAACTGAAGAGAATGCAATAGAAAAATTAATAGAAGGAAATGATGCATCAGTATTAGAAAATATTGGAATATATACTGAAAGATTTTCAAGTGACTCTTACTGGGAATTAACAAAAAATGGACTTGTTTTTGAAAACGGGAAATTAATATTAGCAACAGATGATGTTGATAATATTAAAAATAATATAGAAAATAATATGGAAAATAATACAGAAAATAAAGTAGAAAACAATGTAGAAAATAATACAGAAAATAAAGTAGAAAACAATATAGGAAATAATACAAAACTACCACAAACAGGAGAAGAAACTAATACATTTGTTACTTGGCTTTCAATAGCTATTTCACTTGGACTTTTCTGGTTATGCTCTATGTTATTGATTGAACACGAAAAGAAAAAGATGATAAAAAGATAAATCCATCATTTAAAAGGGAGCAAATATAATGAGTGGAGATAAAAAACTAATTTATTTTCTGGTTGCTTTAACTATTTTATTATCAATAATTTTTATTATAAAAATTAAAACAATGCCAAAATATGACCCTGAAATATATGCAGACATATATGATGAATATGAAGATGTTTTTGGTGAAGAAGTGGTTGGGCACAAAATTGATGAAAATATTAAACAAAATATAATTGAAAATAGTGTTATTACAGAGGAGAATAACACTTACACAACAGTTGCAGGAACAACAACAAGCAATATAGAACATGGCAATGTAATTGGAAAAATTATTATACCAAAAATAGATATAAAATATCCAATTATAAAAGAGACAACAACAGAATATTTAAAAGTGGCACCAACAAAGTATTGTGGACCAGAAGTAAACGAAATACGGAAATTTAGTTATAGTAGGTCATAATTATAAAAATGGACAGTTTTTTGGAAATTTAAAAAAACTGACAATAGGAGATATTATATTGTTAGTATCTAGTAATGGAAATGCACAAATGTATAAAGTATATGACATATACATAGTGGATGAAACAGATATGTCTTGTACAAGTCAAGAAACAAACGGAAAAATTGAATTAACATTAATTACTTGTGATAATGATAATAAAAAAAGACTAGTAGTTAAATGTAGAGTATAAAATTTTATTATAATTAAGAGCATATCATAGAGTTTATAAAAACTTGTTGATATGCTCTTATTTTGTTTATAACTTATTTTTTATGCCTTGTATAATAATCTGTTGGTAGTCCTGAGCCCAACCATAATAAAAATCGTAGAAACGCTAATATTTAAATGCTTCTACGATTTTTATAATGCAATTTTAATGCAACTAGATTTTTATTCCAATATTTTTAAGATAAAAATTTAACTTATTTATTTCAAGCGTACTATTAACTAACAACAACCACATCCGTTATTATTTCCGCAACAGCAACATATAATTATTAATATAATGAAAATCCAAATACAACTATTTCCACCGAAACAACCAAATCCACAGTTGTTTCCACAACATCTACTATTATCTGGCATAAAAATTCACCTCCTTTAGTATAAGTAAAATGATCTTAAAGCTTAGCAACAAGAGTTGTTGCAGTTACATCTGTTACCGCATCCGCAGCAGAAAAGCAATAAGAATAATATTATGAACCAAAGAAGCTCACTATTACAACCGCAATTACCCATTTGAATTACCTCCCTTTGTAAAGATAATAAATTAATTTATTAATCTTTAGTATGGTATATATTATTCAAAACGAAAATAAGTGTTACAATTCACAGCCTATATAAAAAAAAACGGACTTTCATTTTCATTCTTCTAAAAAAATACTTTGTAAGCTGGAATACAATATTTAATTAAATTTTAAGCATAAATACATTTTCTAGTAACTTAAACTTAAATAATTTTCTAAAAAAACTATACAAAAAAATATAATTAATGATATAATCTACTTTAGAAAAATGTACTACCGAAAGATGGAGAGGAATATATAAATAATGGGAAAAATAGTATTATTAGACGACTCAACAATAAATAAAATAGCAGCAGGCGAGGTTATTGAAAGACCCGCATCAGTTGTAAAAGAGGTTATGGAGAACTCGATAGATGCTGGAGCAACAGCTATAACTGTAGAGATAAGAAATGGTGGAATTTCTTATATACGTGTTACAGATAATGGCAAAGGAATAATGCAAGATGATCTGGAAATTGCTTTTGAGAGGCATGCTACCAGCAAATTAAGAAATGCAGAAGATTTGGATGAAATAAGAACTATGGGGTTCAGAGGCGAGGCTCTAGCAAGTATTGCGTCAATAGCAAAAGTTAGTTTAATGTCAAAAACAGCAGACAGTGACAATGGATATGAAGTTGTTATTGAGGGAGGAAATATATTAAGTAAAAGTGAGGCAGGTTGTCCAAATGGGACAAGTATAACAATAGAAAATTTATTCTACAATACACCTGTTAGATATAAATTTTTAAAGAAGGACTTTACAGAATCTGGATATATAGAAGATGTAGTAACTAGAATTGCTTTAGTACATCCAGAAATTTCAATAAGACTAATAAATACTGGAAAAACAATAATACAAACATCTGGAAATGGAGATATAAAACCTGTTATATACAATATTTATGGAAAAGAGATTGCCGATAACCTTATAGATATAGAATATACATATGAGGATGTTCTAGTAAAAGGAGTTATAGGCAAGCCTGTAATATCAAGATCTAATAGAAGTAATCAATTATTTTTTGTGAATAACAGATATGTTAAAGACAAAACTCTATCAGGAGCAGCAGAGCAAGCTTTTAAAGGATTTGTAACTATTGGAAAACATGGATTTTTAGTATTAAATTTAGACATGGATCCAAGAAAGGTTGATGTTAATGTACACCCAGCAAAATTGGAGGTTAGATTCCAAGAAGAAAACAAAATATTTAAGGCTATATACCATGCTATAAGAGAAGGACTACTAAAAGGCGACCTTGTTGCAGATACTTCTAGCATTGACAAAATAGATAATGAAAAAACAAGATACAATACAGAAAAAATCGAAGAAAATCCAGAAATAGAAAAATTAAATAGCACTAACTTTAGAGATATTGTAGATCTAAAAAATATAGAAGATGAACAAGAATCAGAAAAAAAGAATGAAGAGACATTTGAAGAGGTTATGGCAAAATTACAGAGGATGCAAAATATTATAAAAACTGTTAAAGATGAAAACAAAACCGACTATACAGAAATAAAATCAGAAGATGTAAAAGATGTTGAAAACAAAGAGATAAAACCAAATATTGTACCAGAAGAAAAAATTGAAGAACAAAAAGAAAATATACAAAATAAAATTGAAAATCTAAAAAAAGAAATACAAGCAGAATTTCCTAAAGATGAATCGGATAAATCTGATTTGAAATTTATGGATATGTACGAAAAAACATTTGGAATAGCTGTTAAGAAAAAAGAACAAAATGTAGAAGACGATTTAAATATAGCAAAAGAATTTAAACCAATAACAGCACAAGACAATGTATCGGTATTTGAAGAGTCATCTAAATATATAACAAAGCCTGTATACAAATTTCTTGGAATAGCTTTTAACACATATATAATAATAGAAATGGGGCTAGATTTATACATAATAGACCAACATGCTGCACATGAAAGAATTATGTATGAAAAAATCAAACAAAATTATTATAGTAATAATACAAAGGACTCACAATTAATGCTTCTTCCAGACATAATAACATTAACACACAAAGAAATGGGAATATATAAAGATAACAAAGATATGTTCCAAAGAGCAGGATTTATGGTAGAAGAATTTGGTGAAAATACTGTAAAATTAAGCGGTGTGCCAGATATTTTAATAGATTTGGAAACAAAAGAACTATTTCTAGAAACTCTTGACGAAATTAATACTGTTGCAAGAACTGCAAAACAAGAAATAGAAGAAAAATTTATTGCTACAGTAGCTTGCAAAGCTGCCGTTAAAGCACATATGGTTTTATCAAAAGAAGAAGTGACAGAACTGTTAGATAAATTATTACAATTACCAAATCCATTTACTTGTCCACATGGAAGACCAACAGCTATAAGAATGACAAAAAATGACATAGAAAAGAAATTTTCTAGAAGATAATAAAAAATAAGGAGATAAAAATGAATAACATAATAATTTTTTTATTTATATCACTAGCTAACGTAGTATCATTTCTTTTAATATATCATTCATTTAATAAGAATATTGAAAAAACAAAAAAATTACTTTATACCATGATCTCTATGGGAATTATATATATAGTAGTGTTAATTATATATTTCTTTAGCTCAATAGGATTATCGAAAGAAGCCACAAAACAAGCAAAAGATATGATAATATTCTCTTTTGTTCCTGTTAATTCAATAATTCTAATACCTTTTTTAATAAGATCATTTAATCAAAGAAAAAATAATGACATAACTACAGAACAACTGAACAGAAGAACAGTAATTATGATTATAATAGCAGTCATTCTAATAATAGGAGAGTTTTTCTATTTTAGAAATATTGAAAAAGGAATTATCAATATAGTTAGTAAAAAACAAAATGTTATTACTAATAATGTTGAAAATAATATAGCAGAAAATGAAACGTTTTCAAACAATACTGTAGATGACGTGGAATCAAGTAACGTAGTAGTAAATGAACAAACTAATAATGTTTTAGAAAACATGACAAGAAATACAGTAGTAAATAATATTACTAGAAATGAAAATTTTTCAAATATTGAAGAATAATGAAGGGAATAGAAATGCAAAAAGTAATAGTTATATGTGGACCTACTGCGAGTGGGAAAACTGCATTATCAATAGAACTAGCAAAAACAATAAATGGTGAAATTGTATCCGCAGATTCTATGCAAATATACGATGAAATGAGTATTGGAACTGCAAAACCGGACAAAGAAGAAATGCAAGGAATAAAACATTATCTAATTGGAAATATTTCTCCAACTAGAAGGTATAGTGTATCTGATTACAAAAGTGATGCAATTCAAGCTATAAATGAAATTGTACAAAATGGAAAAATGCCCGTGGTGGTAGGAGGAACAGGATTATATGTTAATTCGTTAATATATGGAATAGATTATCCTGAAATAGAAACTGATTTAGAATATAGAGCAGAGCTAGAAAAAATTGCTAACGAGGAAGGCTTGGAATACTTATATAAAAAGGCTCAAGAAATAGATGAAGAAGCTATGAAAAATATAAGCATTAATGACAAAAAAAGAATCATAAGAGTATTAGAAATATACAAAGAAACAGGAAAGACTAAAACACAGATAGAGTTGGAATCAAGAAAAAATGGAGTTCCATATGATTATCATGTGTTTGCAATAAATATGCTAAGAGAAATACTTTACGATAGGATTAATAGAAGAGTAGATATAATGCTCGAAAAAGGATTAATAGATGAAGTAAAACAGTTATATAAAAAATATGGAGAACAATTATGTACATCTGTACAAGGAATAGGATATAAGGAAGTAATTGATTACTTAAATGGAAAGTACACAAAAGAAGAAATGACAGAGAAAATAAAAATGGAAACAAGAAGATACGCAAAAAGACAATTAACTTGGTTTAAAAAAATACCAAATATAATTTGGCTAGATGGCCTAAATGATATACAAAATAATGTCAATATTATTTTGGAGGGAATAAAATAGTGAATAAAAAAACAAAAAGAAAAAATTCAAAAGTGAATAGCAAATTACATGCTGATTACAATGCTCTTAAAACAGAGGAGAATAAGGAAAAAAGAAAAGAAAATTCAGATAATAGTAATAAAAGAATAAGCAAAATAAAGGTTTGCTTTGCAATAATAATTTTTTTACTTATACTTATATATGCTATTTATATAGTTATTAAATTAGTTAAAAATCCAACAAGCACATTCATAGTTACGAATGGTAGCATTTCACAAGAAGAAAGTAGAATAGGATACATAGTCAGAGAAGAGACTGTGGTAAAAGGAAAAAATTACAAAAACGGTATGGTAAAAATAAAAGCCGAAGGCGAAAAAGTTGCAAAAGGGGATTCTATTTTTAGATATTATTCATCTGGAGAAGAAGATATAAGAAATAAAATTGCGGAATTAGATGTAGAAATACAGCAGGCAATGCAAAACGAGAAAGGAGTATTTTTAAGCGATATAAAATTGCTAGAAAGTCAGATCGAAAAAGAATTAAATTCAGCATATCAAGTAAATAATCTTCAAAAAATACAAGAATATAAAAAGAACATTAATTCATATATATCTAAAAAAGCAAAAATTTCTGGAGAGAATAGTCCAGCAGGTTCATACTTGAAACAGTTACTAGAAAAAAAAGAAGAATATGAAAGTACATTAAATTCGGACTCAGAATATATAGAAGCATCAGAAAGTGGAATAGTTTCATATAAAGTTGATGGATTAGAGGAAACATTAACAACATATAATTTTACAAACTTAAATAAAGAATTCTTGGAACAATTGAACTTAAAAACTGGACAAACGGTAGCTAGTAGCGAAGAAATGGGTAAAATAATAAATAATTATCAATGCTACGTAATATTTAATTCGTACTCAAATGAGGCAAAAGAAACAAAAGTAGGCGATACAATAAAAATAAGATTACAAAATTCAGATATAGTAAAAGCAAGCATTGAAAATATAATAAATGAAAATGATGGAAGTAGAACTATAACAATTAAAATTACAGAAGATGTTGAAAAAATGATTTCATATAGAAAAATTTCTTTTGATATAATTTGGTGGAATGCAGAAGGATTTAGAATTCCAAATGACGCAATAAAAGAAGAAAATGGCTTATCTTATGTTGTTAGAAATAGAAATGGATATTATAACAAGATGCTAGTAAAAATATTGAGACAAAATGAAGAATATTGTATTGTTAGACAATATAAAACAGAAGAATTAAAAGATTTAGGATTTAGTAGTACCCAGATATACAACATGAAAAACATTGCATTATATGACGAAATAGTGATAAATCCTACAGATGAACAAATGTTACAATAATATTACAAAATATTTAAATTAAAATTACAATACAAAAAACTATTGACAATAATTAAAAAAAGATAGATACTATAGCTAGAAATTTTTACAAAGGACGATAAATATTAGGAGGTTTATAATGTCAGGAGCTATAATGAATAAAATTTGGGGAGCATTTGGAATGGATGCTAATGAAGAAGAGGAAGAAGAGTACGAAGATAATAATGAAGAAATAGAAGAGGAAGAAGAAAATAATAGAGAAAATAAAATTTGGGGAAGACGTAATAAACTAGTTGCTATGCCTCAACCTCAACAAATAAAAATGGTTATTTCACAACCAACTACATTCGATCAAGCAGAGGATATTTGCGATTTATTAAAAGATAAACAATCTGTAATTGTAAATTTGGAATATGTAAATAAAGATATAGCAAGAAGAATAATTGATGTTGTTAGTGGAGCTGTTCATGCTCTAGATGGACATATTCAGAAAGTATCAAATTCAATATTCTTAATTGCGCCATACAATTACGAAATAACAAATGAAATGGCAAGAGAGGAAATAAAAAACAAGCTATCTGTTTCTTGGTTAAAAAATACCGGAAATAACTAAGCCGAAATATAATTAGGAGGAAGTAGAATGATTACACCTTTAGAGATAGAAAACAAGAAATTTTCAAAACAAATGATGAATGGGTATAGTGTGGAAGAAGTTGATGATTTTTTAGATGAATTAACTGCCTGCTATGAAAAATTATACAAGGATAATAGTGAAAGTAAAGATAAAATAGAAGAGCTACAAGATAAACTTGAACACTATAAACAAATAGAGGGAACATTAAACAATACTCTTATAATGGCACAATCAACGGCTGAAGATATTAAAAATGTGGCAAAACAGCAAGCTGATCAAATTATAAAAGATGCAGAGTCTGGCGCTAAACAATCATTAGCAACATTAGAACAACAAATAGTATTAAAACAAAAAGACTTAGAAGATCTACAAAAACAATTTGATGTTTATAAAGCAAAAATGGAATCTTTATTAATATCTCAATTAGAACTAATAAAAGAAGTTAATAAAGGACAAGAAGAATAGAAAGCATAAGATAAACATATAAAAAACTAAAGCAAAGAGATTTGGCGCAATACCAAATCTCTTTGCAATTATTTAATAAAAATAATTACAAAAAGGAAAAAATATTACAGCACTGTTAAATGTATATTACATTTACATTATAAATATTGACATCTAAAAAAAAACATATAAAATATATGTATGAAGTTACCATTTAATATCTGTTATTATACATGCTTGGAGGAAGATAGCATATGAGAGTAATAAGCGGAAGTGCTAGAGGAACAGCATTGCATTCTATTGATGATATAAATACACGACCAACTTTGGACAGAGTTAAAGAGTCGCTTTTTAATATAATACAAGATCAAATAGAAGATACAACAATATTAGATTTATTTGCTGGAAGTGGAGCTATAGGAATAGAATTTTTAAGTAGAAGAGCTCAAAAAACTTATTTTTGTGACAAATCTTCTAAAGCCATAGATATGATAAATAAAAATTTGGAGAAGACAAGATTAAAAGAAAAAGCAATTGTAATAAATAAAGACTATATTGACTGTATTAATGAACTAAAGAGTATAAAATTTGATATTATATTTTTAGACCCGCCATACAAAGAAAATTTATCAATAGAAGCTCTAAAACAAATTAGTGATAATAGATTGTTAAAAGATGGTGGAATGATTATAATAGAAACAGACGAACCTGAAAGAGAAATAAGAGAAATTAGAGATATAAATATAGAGTACAAGATATATGATTTAAGAAAATACGGAAGAGTATCCTTAATATTTCTTAAATGAAAGGGGAAAATATGGAAATATTTACATTGTTAGAATCAATTGAAGACATGTTAGAAAATAGTAAAGAACTACCTTTTACCCATAAAGCTATTATTGACAAAGAAGAATTGTTAGAAATAATTAAAGAAATTAGATTAAAATTACCTGAGGAATTAAAACAAGCAAAGGTAATTAAAGAAGAACATGATAGAATTATTAGTAAAGCTAATGAAGAAGCAAGCGAAATAGTAAAAGAAGCAGAAAATAGAATAATATCTATGATTGATGAGCATGAAATAACTAAAAAAGCTTATGAGCAAAAAAATAAAATTATTGAAAATGCTAATGATATGGCTAGAGAGATATCTAATGGAACAAAAGCATATGCTGATAGCATTTTAGCAGGGGTGCAAGTTACATTAGAAGATGCTCTAAAAGTAATAGAAAATAATAGAAAAGAAGTAAAATAAACATACTATATATGTTTTTTCAAATTTGATACACAAAAGTAGAACATATATATTAATATAGAGTAATGGATAAATTATATAATAATCATTGAAAGATAATGGTGTATAATTAGTTAAATATTGTATTAAAGCTCATAAATTATATTTTTATAAAAGTTCAACATGAAAATCCCCGATCGGAGCTTCTTTTAAGCTCCTCCAAAACGGATTTTCAGTTTCATTTTATAAAAATAAAATTTACCAGCTTATTTCGCACTCATAAACTAAATTATAATGAGAATGTAAAATTTTATATAAATTCTATGTACTTTTTTTGT
>CAYPES010000018.1:0-4556 GCA_964409925.1 uncultured Clostridium sp.
AGTCCATAAGCTGCCTTATACACACTCTTTGGGAAGTTTTTCTTCTTAGGATATTCAATTAAATATGTTTTTATAGATTCTACCAAGTCTTTAAAGAATGCATCATCTTCTAATTGTACAATTTGTTTTTTGCTATTAGGGTCTATCATTCTTTGTACTTTTACTATATTTGATAGTATCTTTTCTTCGGTTATCACCATTCTTACATTTACTATGCCAGATTTAGACATTGTAAAATTCCTCCTCTTCATATGTATCGTCTCGCTATATTATATGATAATTATATATTATTCAACAAAAAAAACAATAGTTACGGCTAGTTTTTTTATTACACTTTATTAACAGTATTATTACAAAAATATTACAGTGATTATACGTTTTTTTTATAACCACTGCAATATTTTTTTGTATCGTTTATTATAGCTTTTTTCTTTTATTTTGAGGCATTATCTTTATTTATCTCAGCAAATCTTTTAATTTTCATTGTAGTTGTTTTTTCAAATTCATCTTTCTTAATCTCAATTTTCTTTACGGCTTTGTATGATGTAAGCTTTTTGTTGTTCTCTTTAACTTTGTCCCAAATTATTTTATATATCTGGTCATCTGATAAATCTTTGCCATGTAATTCTTCAATTTTTTCATAATTTGGTATAATTTTTGCTGTTATTATTAGCTCTTTATCATGAGAATCTTCTTCTGATTCTTTCTTGCCATATACCATACATTCTGATATTTCTGGTATATTTCCTAGCATTAATTCTATTTCTTCTGGATATATATTTTTTCCATTCTGAGTTACTATAACATTTTTACTTCTTCCAGTAATATAGATAAATCCGTCTTCATCAATTCTTCCTATATCTCCTGAACAGAAATATCCATCTTTCATTACTTCTGCTGTTGCTTCTTCGTCTTCATAATATCCAAGCATTACAGTTGGACCTTTTATTAGTATTTCTCCTTCTCCGGCCTCGTTTGGATTCTCTATTTTTATATCTGTATCTTTTACTGCAATTCCTGTAGAAGCATATCTTAATTGTTCATATTCTGGAGTTAATGCTGCTATAGGTGCTGTTTCTGTAAGTCCATAACCTTGTAAGAAGTCTATTCCAATATCTTCTACCCATTTAGCAATTTTTGCATCTATTGGTGCAGCTGCAGAAACTATTATTCTTATATTTCCACCTAGATTGTCTAAAATTTCTTTAAATACTTTTCTCTTAATATCTATATTTACATTTTTTAATATATTGGTAACATGTATCATTGAATTTACTATACCATCTTTTTTACTCTTTTTAATAGTTTCGTTTATTTTCTTATATAAACTTTCTATTAATAATGGTACAGCTAACATTGCAGTTGGTTTTGCTTCTTGTAGGTTTGGAACAATATATCTTAGTCCTTCGCATACTGCAACAGAGCAGCCACATGCAAATGGTAATAAAAATCCTATTGTAGATTCATAAGTATGATGTAGTGGCAATACAGAAAATAGTCTATCTGATTCATATAGTTTTACAAAAGCAGATACTGCATTTATATTTGCCGCTAAGTTTCTGTTACAAATCATAACTCCTTTTGATTTTGATGTTGTTCCAGAGGTAAATATTAGCATTTTAAACTCTTCAGGATTTATCTCTATATTCATATAAGAATTGTCTCCTGTCGCTAATATCTCTTTTCCTTCTTCTATTAAATAATTAAGTCCCATATGTTTATCAACAATATGATCATCCGAATCCATCTCTATAAAATATTTAACTGTTGGTATATTATTTTCTATTTTTTTAATTGAATCTTTTTTCTTTGCAGAATATATTACTGCAGTTGCCCTAGATCTATTTATTACATTTTCTAATTCATTTTCTGGAAGTTCTTTATCTGTTGGAACTAAAATTCCCGCTCCGCAAAGCATTGTCATATATGAAACATACCAATCATATGTTGTTTCGCTTACAACAACAACTCTGGCATCTTTAGGTAGCATTTTTATTAGCTTTGAGCCTAATGCTACTACATCTTCACCAAATTTCTTATATGTATATTCTTTATAAGGCTCTTTATGATTTGGTTTTTGTAGTATTAATGTATCGTCTGCATAGTTTTCCATGGAATGAATAAATATCTCTTTTACGGTTTTGTAATCTGTAGCAGGATATGGTTGGTGTTTTTTATTTTTCTTTTCCTCTGCCTCTTTAACTTTTTCATAGTCTACTTTAACATTTTCTACATCTGGAATGTCGTTCATTTTTATTTTTTTGAATTTTATGTTTGGTATTTTAAAATCTCTTAATATTCTCATTTTAGTAGTTTTAGTTAGTACAAAAAACTAACCTTCTCTCCTTGCATAATATATTTGGGTTTTTCATAAAGGATTTACCTATAAACCTATTGCTATAATAATATATACTTGTGTTTTCCACTTATTAAATATCTTTTGTATCTGTACAATACTTTTTTCCCTATATATAAGATATTATATTTTTAGTTTCTTTATAAAAGTTTTTTCTATTTCAGAATATAACTCTGAAACATTTATTTCTTTATCTGTTCTCATTTTATATATTAAGCTAGAGCAAGTAAATCCAAATATTCCAGATGCTATTACATTTTTGTCTCCATCTATTATTTCTCTTTTATTTATTCCATCCTCAACAATTTGCTCTATCATTTGTATATATTCAAATATATGTTTCTTACATAGAATGCTCCTTGGACCATTTCCCCATATCTCACTTAGAACTATGGTCATAAAATTTTCATATTTTACTAATACTTTGATTTCTATCAGTACTATAGCTTTTATTTTATCCAACGAATTATCTAATTTCTCCGTTTTTATTTCTATACTATTTTTTAGTAGCTTTACTCCTTCTTCAATCAAAAACTCAAAAATTTCTTCTTTGCTTGAAAAATGATAATATAAAGTTCCCTTTGCTACACCTACATTTGCAGTTATCTCTTCTATGCTTGTTGCATCATATCCCTTCTCTGCAAATAATTTCATTGATGTTTCAAATATTTTTCTTTTAGTTTTATTCATATGTTTCACCTTAAATTTAAAATCATATATTTAAAATTATACTATATTTTTATTAATTCTTGCAACATAATTGAACATTTAGTCAATTTATTTTTTCATTTTTCTTCTGCCTGATAGGAGATCAAGATTATCTAACGCCTTGCCCGTTCCGAGAGCAACACATGATACAGAATCTTGTGCGACCATTACATTTATTCCAGTTCGTTCTTGAAGCAGTTTGTCTAATCCATCTATTAAGCAACCTCCCCCAGTCATATATATTCCTCTATCACTTATATCAGCAGCTAGTTCAGGTGGTGTTTTTTCTAATATTGAATGAACTGCATCAACTATCTGATCAGCACATTCAATTAGTGCTTCTAACATTTCGCTAGAATATACTGTAATTGTTTTTGGCAATCCTGTTATTATGTCTCTACCTCTAATTTCCATCTCTACATCCTGTATTTTCGGATATACACATCCTATATTTATCTTTAAATCTTCAGCAGTTCTTTCTCCAATAATAATATTGTGTTTCTTTTTTACATATTTTACTATTGCTTCATCAAATTTATCACCAGCGATTTTTATAGATGTACTTATTACTGTTCCACCTAAAGATATTACTGCTATATCTGTTGTCCCTCCTCCAATATCTACTACCATATTCCCACATGGTCTAGATATATCTAAGCCTGCTCCTATAGCCGCTGCAAGAGGTTCTTCTATTAAATATACTTTCCTTGCTCCTGCTTGTGTTGCTGCATCTATTACTGCTTTTTTCTCCACCTCTGTTACTCTTGATGGTACACATATCATTATTCTAGGTGCAAATATATATTTTCCGCATATTTTATTTATAAAATATTTTAACATTTTTTCAGTTACGGTATAATCAGATATTACACCATCTCTTAAAGGTCTTGTAGCTACTATATTTCCCGGTGTTCTTCCAAGCATTCTTCTCGCTTCTTTTCCAACTGCAAGAACCTCTCCTGTGTCTTTATCTACAGCCACTACTGATGGCTCTCTCAATACAATTCCTTTTCCTTTTACGTATGCAATAACTGTTGCTGTTCCTAAGTCTATCCCTATATCTTGTCCAAATTCTAACATTTGTATCTTTCCTTTCAGTATAACATTATTACGAAACTGTTACAATTATATTACACCTTTTATTAAATTTCAAACATTTTTATAATTATTTATAATAATTTGCTTATTTTTTGTTAAAGCTCGCTGTACAAATTTCTAAATATATATTAAATAATTAATATTTTTATAAAATAAGCCAAAATATCGTGTCGTTACATAATCTACGTGCGATTGATATAAGCTGCAAAACTTTATAAGATAATAATTGTTTCTAATAACTAGTACAATATATCTTATATAACAAAAGAAGCAAAAATTAATAATTATTTTTTAATTATTATTTTCTTTTTGCTTCTATTACTTTATAAAATAAAATGTTTTAATAATATTATTGCAGCTATAAATATTGGTATATCTGCTATTTCTTCATTCT
>CAYPES010000018.1:4566-10637 GCA_964409925.1 uncultured Clostridium sp.
CATTTAAGTCTATTAAATGCACATTAGATTCTTCTCGTACACATTCATCAGTTATTTTAACATTAAACGATTTTATATTTTCCGCTTCAAAATTAATGGTAAAATTTTTAGTTTCACCTGCTTTTAATTCGTCTATTTGTATATATTTGTATAATATTTCATTATTGTTTTTAGATATAAATTCTATCTTTATATATTTTGATTGTATATCTTCGCTTGTTGTATTAGTTACAGTCCCTTGAACATATCCATTTACAAATGTAGATTCTGCCTTATTTATTTCTACGGATAAACTACTATCTGGATATATTTTTCCATCCATAGCACTATATGTAGTGCTTATAAAACCTATTGATAATATCGTAGAAAAAATATAAAAAGCAACAAACATCAAAAGATATTTTCCAAAAGTTTTTAATCTACTCATAATTTATTACTCCCAAACGCTCTTAAATATCTTTATCCGATGTTTCTATATCTTTCTAAATACCCCAGCTACTTTTCCTAATATTTCACATGTTGGTACAATAATAGGATCCATAGTAGAATTTTCTGGTTGTAATCTAATATGATCTTTTTCTTTATAAAATGTTTTTACTGTAGCTTCATCATCTATTAGTGCTACTACAATTTGTCCATTTTCTGCAGTGTTTTGTTTTTTTACTAATATATAATCTCCATTCATTATTCCTGCTTCTATCATACTTTCGCCTCTTACTGTTAGCATAAAACAGTCACTATTTCCAATAAAATCTAGTGGAATTGGGAATGTATCTGTTATATTTTCTACAGCAAGTATTGGAGCTCCTGCAGTTATTCTTCCAACAACAGGCACCTCAACCATTTCTTTTCCTGCATAAACATTTTTATGTTCAACAGGATGTGGTTTATATGGTTTACCACCTTTTATTAACTGTAATGTTCTTCCCTTTTTATCTTTTCTTGATATGAATCCACCTTCTTCAAGTCTTCCAAGGTATGAATGAACAGTAGCAGTTGATTTTAATCCAACGGCTTTTCCTATTTCTCTTACAGATGGTGGATATCCGTTTTCATTTAATTCCTTCTCTATGAATCTTAAAATAGCTTTTTCCCTTTTATTTAATTCTAAAGGATCTCTTCTTTTCGCCATATTAATCACTCCTAAAAAATATTCTGCAACTATATTATCATAAAAAAATAAGTTTGTCAAACATAAGTTTGCATTTTTTTAATTTTATAAAAATATTAATTATTTCGGTATATAACAATATAATCTGTGTTACTGGTTAATGGTTTGACATCTAAAATTATTTATAAATACTAATATAGAGCTTGCAAAGTATTTTTTTAGAAAAATGAAACTGAAAGTCCGTTTTCGAGGAGTGAAGCTCCGACCAAGGACTTTCATGTTGAATTTGATAAAAACATATTTGTAAGTTCAAAAAACAGTATTTTATTAAATTTTAAATATCAAAACATTAACCAGTAACTAATCTTCCCATTCTAGTAAATAGTCAAATACTTTTACAGTATCTCCTTCTTTTACTCCTGCTTCTTTTAGTTTTTGGTTTACTCCTAATTCTGACAATCGTTTTTGGAAGTAATATAAAGATTCGTTGTCCTCCATATTTACTTTTCTCATTAATTCCCTTATTGCAGGACCATCAACAACATACATATCATCTTCTCTAGTAATTGTATATGGTTCCTCTTCTTCTAATTTATATACTTTCCTTGGGGTCGTTTTCTCTACTAGTTGTTCTTTAGGTAAAGTTTTTAATACATTTGCTACTTCATGCATTAATTCTTTTATTCCCTCTCCGGTTGCAGCAGATATTTTAAATATTTCTAAATTCTTCTCTTTAGCCAAATTTTCCAAATCTTCATATAATTTAGGGTCTTGCATAGCATCTATTTTATTTGCAACTATTATTTGTTTTCTCTGTGCTAATTTTGGACTGTACTTTTCCAATTCTTTATTTATAATGTAAAAATCCTCTACTGGATTTCTTCCTTCTGAAGCAGATGCATCTATAACATGCAATAGAAGTCTAGTTCTTTCTATATGTCTTAGAAACTGTATTCCTAGTCCTGTCCCTTCACTTGCTCCTTCTATTAATCCTGGAATATCTGCCATTACAAAACTTTCTCCATATTCAGGCTTAACAACTCCTAAATTTGGTTCTAATGTTGTAAAATGATAATCTGCAATTTTAGGTGTTGCTGCTGTTACAACAGATAAAATTGTTGATTTCCCTACACTTGGAAATCCAATTAATCCTACATCTGCTAGAAGTTTTAGCTCAAGTATTAATTCTTTATCTTCTCCATCTTCCCCACCTTGCGAAAATCTTGGAGCTTGTCTTGTTGAGGTCGCAAAATGAGTATTTCCCTTGCCTCCTCTTCCTCCTCTTAGTACAAGAGTTTTTTGTCCTTTTTCAGACATATCTGCTAGAACTTCCTCCGTTTTCGCGTCTTTTATAACAGTTCCTATTGGTACTTTTATATAAAGGTCTTCTCCACTTTTTCCAGACTTACGAGCACCTTCACCATTTTGCCCATTTTCAGCTTTAAATTTCTTTTTATACCTAAAGTCTATAAGTGTATTGCTATCTGAGTCAACTTCGAAATAAACGTCTCCGCCTTTTCCTCCATCTCCTCCATCAGGTCCTCCAGCAGCAATATACTTTTCTCGTCTAAAAGATACTGCACCGTTTCCGCCCTTTCCAGCACTTGCATAAATTTTTGCATAATCTGTAAACATCGTTATCTCCTTTTCATGTATTAGAACCAAACGCTTTTAATTTTACAATCCACGACTTAGAATATAGTCGAGATAATTAATATTTTTATAAAATAAGCCGAAATATCGTGTCGTCACACGAGCTACGTGCGCTCGATATTGAGCTTGCGAAATTTTATAAAAATATTAATTATTTGACGAATAGGAATTTAAACTATGAATTGTAACCGTCTAATCCTAAGAATATATTATAAAATTAGGCAAAATAATCTAATTTCATTGCCTTTTTCACTTTTCTCATTGTTTCTTGTGCTACTTTTTGAGCTTTTGCTGTTCCTTCCATTAATATTTTATCTACAACTTCCGGATGTTCTTCATAATATTTTCTCTTCTCTCTAATCGGTCTTAAAGTTTCAATTATGTTTTTCGCCAACTGTTTTTTGCAAGCCACACAGCCACGCTCTCCTGCTCTGCATTCTTTACATACATTTTCATATTCTTCCTTTGTAGAGAATAGATTATGATAATATGCAACCATACATACATCAGGATTTCCTAAATCGTCCTTTTTTATTCTCTTAGGATCTGTAACAGCACTCATTACTTTTCTAGTAATTTCTTCTTCACTATCTGATAAATAAATAGCATTTCCTAGTGATTTTCCCATTTTCTCATTTCCATCTAGACCTTTTATTCTTTTTCCTGATGATAATACTGCTTCTGGTTCTATTAATACATCTCCATATATTGAATTGAATTTTCTTACAATTTCTCTACATTGTTCAATTAATGGAAGTTGGTCTTCTCCTACTGGAATTAGCTCTCCGTTAAAACACGTAATATCAGCAGCTTGGCTAACTGGATATCCTAAAAATCCATATGTTACACTTTCTCCAAATAAATCCCTCTTCTGAGCTATCTCTGTTTTTACAGTTGGATTTCTTTCAAGCCTTGCTATAGTTACTAGATTTGAATAAAATACTGTAAGCTCAGCTACTTCCGGAATCATTGATTGAATATATATTGTTGATTTTTCTGGGTCTATTCCGCATGATAAATAGTCCATTGCTACTTCTCTTACATTTTTTCTTACTTTATCCGGATTGTTAAAATTATCTGTTAAAGCTTGAACATCTGCAATCAATATATATGGGTCATATAAACCCGAATTTTGCATTTCTACTCTTTTTTGCAATGATCCAAAATAATGCCCTATATGTAGCTTTCCTGTAGGTCTATCTCCTGTTAATATTCTTTTTTTATCTGCCATATTTTCCTCCACTATAAAATATTATCAAATTTTTCTTCTAGTTCTTCAAATGCATTTATATATTTACTTTTAATATCATTATAAACTTGCCTTGATTGTTGTTCATCATATAAATGTGATAATGAATTTCTCGCTAGCATCATTTCGATCCATAAATCGCCATCGCTTATTATTCCATGTTTATATGCTAGTTGAATATTTTCTCTAGGACTTCCTATCTTTTCAGAAATTCCCATATATTCTAAATAGTCTTTTATGCATTTCCATGAAAGTTCGAATGTAAACTCGAACCTATGTAAAATTCCATCTATTACTATTTCTGAAGACTCTTCGTGTAAAGCTTCTTTCAGCCTTGTTAGAGCATTTTTATAATCAACTTTTCTTTCATCAAATCTACTCATTAAAACACCACCCCGTCCCTTTCTATAGATTTTAAAAATTCTTGTTTAGACACATCTTTAATAAAAACCAAATCAACTTGATATGGTATGTCTAATAAGTCAAAATCATTCATTATATTAAATTTGGTTTTATTGTCTACCTCATCAATAACAGCAATGTCAATATCTGAACCTTGTTTAAAGTCTCCTCTTGCTCTTGAGCCAAATACTTTGAATGTGTAATTGCTATATTTATCTATAACTGCTTTTATTTTTTCAAAAGAAATTTCTGTTAATCCGATACTTCATATATTCCCTCTTTATTTATATGCTTTAACTATTATATAAGATTTTCCTTAAATTTACAATAGTTCACAGATTTTTTCTAAGGTATTGCCTTTTAATGTTTAAAATCAGAAAAAAACTTTAAATTATTTAGAAGGAGACTGGTTCATGAAGGATTTAGAATGGAAATCTAGAAAGTGAGCATGTTGAGCAAGGTGTTAGCATATGTAAAAGATTGCTTGATGCATAGTATAAAAAAATAGAGTACTTATGAACTTTCAGTCCATTTATTGTACTCCATTTAATTTTCTTATTTTTACTTATATGTTTTATATAAGTTTTATTTTTTACTATTTACTTTCAGCTTTTTTTGCTGTTGCTTTCTTTGTAGCAGTTTTTTCTACTTTCTTTTCTGCTTTTGGTGCTTCTACTTTTGCAACCTTAGCTTTTAATTCTTCGTCAGTATAAACGCTAACTTGTTTTTTATCTCTTCCAAGTTTTTCGAATTTTACTGTTCCTGTTACTTTAGCATATAAAGTATCGTCGCTACCAATTCCAACGTTCTTTCCTGGATGGAATTTTGTTCCTCTTTGTCTTACTAAAATATTTCCAGCTGGAACAACTTGACCGTCAGCTCTTTTTAGTCCAAGACGCTTTGATTCACTGTCTCTACCGTTCTTAACACTACCTTGACCTTTCTTATGAGCCATTTTGTTTCACTCCCTTCGTACTTTTGGTTTTTATAATCTCTTTATATTATTCTAAATTATTTTGTAGCTTCTGCTTTAACTTCTGCTTTTGCTTCTTTCTTTTCAGCAGCTGTTTTTATAGATGTTATTTCAACCTTTGTATATGGTTGTCTATGTCCTTGAGTTCTTCTTTCATTTTTCTTAGCTTTGTATTTGTAAACTATTATTTTTTTAGCTTTACCATTAGCTAATACTTTTCCCTCAACTTTAACACCTTTAACATAAGGAGCTCCAACTTCTACTTTTTTGTCATCAGATACTAGAACAACTTTATCAAAAGAAACTTTCTTTCCTTCTTCAGCATCTAATT
The DNA here is from genome assembly GCA_964409925.1 of uncultured Clostridium sp. Taxonomy (GTDB): domain Bacteria; phylum Bacillota; class Clostridia; order TANB77; family CAG-508; genus CAG-245. Next base: position 10,286 of record CAYPES010000018.1, read on the forward strand.
TTTCGAAGAATACTACATCTCCTTCTGTTACTTTGTATTGTTTTCCACAACTTTCAATTATTGCGTACATTAATTGTACACCTCCCTTTATATGTATACTCGCTAAGCATAAAATACAAGGCATCTACTCTTAATTTTTTTAATAAAACCTAATGTAGCATTTAGTTGCCCGACTCAGGCGGCTTACAGGTTAATATTCTATCATATATTAAAACACTTGTCAAGCAAATTTTGGCAGGCTCTTGGGCGATGCAAACTTGCAGTTACAATTCACAGTTTAGAATTTTAGAATATAGGCAAAATAATTAATATTTTTATAAAATGAGCCGAAATATCGTGTCGTCACATGAGC
>CAYPES010000019.1:0-10373 GCA_964409925.1 uncultured Clostridium sp.
CATTTTTATTGTTTCTATTCTGATACTAATACTTTATAATAATAATAACGCTTTTGTCCGCTTTCAGAAGTAAAGTCTATTTTATACAGTACATAAGAGCCAACATTTATATTAGCATTTGCTTTTAATTTTACCTCACATGTTAAAGTCACAGTTTCACCACTTGCAACAGTTTTGCTAGACAATGTTGGCGTACTTGGAGTTATATATCCCTGTGAATCTTCTTTCACATATGTTACAGTGCCATCTGTATATGTTGAGTCAGACTTGTTTTGTATTTGAAGAGTAAATGTAGCAGTAGTTGTTGAAGATAACCAGGTTTTAGTTCCATTAGCTATTTTGGTAGTAATTACATTGCCTTCAACAGTATCTTCTACAACTTTAAATGTTTCAACACCAAAAATTCCTGTTGCGAATGATGTGTTTGTAGTAAATCTATCAGAATCTGTACTTGGTTTAACTGGTTCAACTGGTAACTCTGGTTCTTTTGCTATCGCTGTGCCCTCAATTGTAAGTGTTGTTGTCCATCTTGCATACGATATTGTTATTAGTGTAATTATAAGGACTAGAGTAAATAATATTAAAGATATATTAGCAACTCTGCCTTTTTTTCTTTTAATTTTAAACTTTTCTCTTTTTAACATATCTCTAATCTTTCTTTATAATATGTCTGTATATTGTATTGTTGCTCATTACAATAAACCAAGATTCAGACTTATCTCTATCTTCCCAAAATAGTATAGGCTTAAATAGTTCCTCTGATAATTTTACTAGCTCTCCAAAGTCTTTTACCTCAATTAGTTTATCTTTATCAATGTCAGGTTGGCTCTTTACTTGAACTATCTTATCTTGGCAAAGTCTTATAATTCTGTTGATTTCTTGTCTGTATTCATTTCTAATAATAACTGTAGATTCTGTTTTTCTTAACAAGTATCTTAAAGCTATTAATGTAGCTGATATTACTGCTCCATATATTACGAAATATGATATATTTGAAGTTTTATTTTCTGCAACTTTCGTTGATATGTATTTCGTATCTTCTTGATTGTTTTCTCCAGATATTTTAGTTGTTTTCTTTCCTACGTCAATTACTATCTTTGGGCTAAGTTTATTAACAACATCTTCGCCTTCTACTTTGGTATCTGTTTCTATTTGTAAGATTACTGTATATGTAGCATCTACAGACATATTCATGTTTTGTTCAAAATCTTTTATAAGTTTATTTTGTTCTTGTAAATTTAAATTTAAATTTTCAGTAATGTCTATTTCTTTTCCATTAGAAGTTTTTCTCTGTTCTTCCAGCAAATTGTAGTTTTTCTCTAATATTTTTTGTTCGTCTCCATCTCTAGTGTATACTGCTATAAGCTTTCCAGTTATGCTATATTTGTAATTTATGTTAGAGTCTGTTGAAGCAATGTATGAATAATTCAAATTTAACGATAAATTATCTATTAAATCTGTTATATATACTTGCTGTTCCATTCCTAATGATGGTTCATCTATATATCTATTTTTTACTAAATTTACTGTATAGTCATAAGCAAATTTATTTGTATAATTGTATACTTCTTTCTTCTTGTAACTTGTTTCATCTTTCTCTAAGAGTAAAATGCACTGGCAAATAGAGAAAACTAGAACAATTACAAGTATTAGAATGTATGCTATTCTTGTTGATTTTCTTATTCTTTTTTTCTTTGCTCTATTCATTTTACCCTCACTTTCTTTAGTTATTTCCCGTTTCTACATCCAAAGTTTCCTCTTCTTGGATAAGATGTAGCCAAATTGCAGGATATCCTAGATATCGAATTTTAAAAATACACTTTCCAATAACTTGATCTTCATAAACAGGCTTTGAGTCTGCCGATTTATTATTGTCTCCTTTTGTTATAAATATATATTCTCCATTTTTCTGTTTTTTCTCTATTACTCTATGTATTACAGTATAGCCTTCCATTTGATATTGGATAATATCTCCAACAATTATGTCATTTGGAGTGCATTTTTTTATTAGCACTACATCTCCAACATGTATTTCTGGTAGCATACTTCCCGAAGCTATTGATACTGGCTTTATTGGGAATAATCCCAGTGCGAACCACATTGCTAATACTACAACTACTACAACTGGTATTGCATTTTTTGGGTCTGACCTAAGTAAATCTTCTTTTGACTTATATATGCTATTTTTAGTTTTCAAATATTGTAAATACATAAACAATACGATTGGCACAGATATCTCTAATATACTGCTCATCATCCAATTTAATTTTGGAAGAATTGGACATATCCATAAATATAGATCTGTAATTAATTGATATATTATTGATGCTCTGAAGTCCGCATATATTGCTATGTAAGAGAATAATATATTCTTTACAATTAAAGGTAATATGTTCTGGAATATCTGTTTTACAACAAATACCACAGATATATTTTCTGTAATAAATCTATTTATATTCATATCAACAATTACATAAACTATTGATATTAAAACAGCTATTTTTATTTTGTCTTTTTCATAAACATTGTTTATTAACTTATATCTGATATATTCTTTTGCTACTACAATGCTTCCTAATATCCATATATTAGTTAATATTCCTAGTAGAGTTTTTGAATAAGGATTTTTTCCAAAAGTAACAATGAGCCCTAAAAGTAAGCTTATTATTATATAGGCTAAAGAGCCAATCGCCGCATACTCTTTGGACTTTTTAGTTATTTTACTACTATTTATTTGTTTCCCTAATAATACTCTTAATAATATTGCTATTGCAATATAAAATAAAGGATTTATAATGTATAAATACATAAAGTTTAACTTTGTAATTAACACTAAGCTTGCAATAATCCCATATATCAATATTAAGAATATTATAGCAAATGTAAAATTTTTTGATTTTTGCATTTTAGATTTCCTATTTAAAAGTAAGTTTATGCGATTATAGAATGGAATTTTTTATAATCCCATTCTATATCATATTTTAATTATTTTGTGTGAGCTCCATGATCAGGGTTTACTGTAGCAGCATTAGGTTGTGCATATGTAAAGCTAATCTTGAACTTTGCAGTTGCATTTGTTGCTGTTGAACTTTCTTTCCATTGTACAACAAAAGTATAAGGGCAAGTTTTGCCTGGTTCAATTACTTCGTTGTCAACTTGGAATCCATCTCCATCTTCTGGACAAATAACATCAATATGCGCATTTGAGAAAGGTTGGTCATTTTCTCCTAATACTTCATATCCAGTTAATGTAGCAGGGATTGTTCCAGCATTTTTGATATTTGCTGTTACTGTGCAAGCATCTCCTGGATAAGCTAAAGAAACTTCAACGGTTAATATTTGTCCATCAGAAGAAATTGTTGGTGCATTTCCATGTCCTGCTTCATTTATTTTTGCACTTACAAATTTAACATCCCATGTTCCATTTGCATTTGCTGTACCATTGATTGTTAGATTTGATGCAAATGCTGCATAACCTACTGCAATGCATAGTAGTATAACAACTAATGCAATTAATACATAATTTTTCTTACTTTTTTTCATATTGAAATCCTCCTTCTTTCATTTTTTATTATACAATCACTATGTATTTTTTTCAATTACAGTTCTTTTTCTTTTGTGTTACAATTATGTTACATTCTTTTACAAAATGAAACATAATTGTAAATTTTTCTATTGTATTTTTATGTTATACTGTTATTAATGGAGGTTTGTATGTTAAAAAATGATTTACTAGAAAATACAAGTTTTTTAAATAGCTATTTAACTCAGCGAGATTTTTCTTTTATTTCAAGTCTAGATAAAAGTATTCAAGATTTAGATTCTCAACTTGAAAAATTTCAGAAAGTTAGAGATACTATCGTTTCATTTATAAATAATTTGTCTGAGTGTAAGTTTGAAAATCCAGTGGATAAATTTACTAAATTAGTAAATGATACTGAAACTGCTTTTAATTATACTAATGACAATATAAAAACTCTATTATCTATTGAAGATAATACTAAAGAATTAAATTCAAATGTAATTAACTTGCTTATAGATATTAGTGCAAAAAAATTATCAGAAGATGAATCTGTTAATAAAACAAATGATATAAAAAGTCAAATTTCGGAGTATTCGCAATTTGTTAACTCTGCTAATAAAGAATTTGCTATGCGAAATGCTTTTCTAAATATCTTCTTTTCTGACGATTTTACAAGACAATATTTAGATAAGTTTGGGATAGATATCGGTAAATTTGATTTGCCAGAAAAAGAAACTCTCGTTCAAGTTGCTACTTCGTTTATTGGATATGATGCTTATGAAGATAATAATATTTTAATAATATCAGAAAAAGAAAAAAAGGTATTTTTGCCATATAAGAAATCTGAAATTGAAGATTATTTAAAACAATACCCTAATAAGTACAAAACATATAAGGATGTTATTTATAGCGAATTTGTTGTTCCTTTAAATTACTATCAACATTTTCCTGTAATAGCTAGATTTAGAGAAGCATATTCTTTAGTTCGTGATAGAGAAGGAAAATCTATAGTAGAAGCATTAAAGTATGCAATGGACCTTATGTTAAAATCGGAATTAAACCCTGCAATAATTGCATCTTGTAAATATCAGGATCAACTAGACCACTATTTAGAATGTATGGAAGCAAATTCTTTAGATGAATTTAAAGATTTTGAAATAAAATTTGATGTAAATTTAAGATGAAGCCAGAAGGATTGATTGCCTTATGGCTTCATTATTTTTATAAATACTATTAAATATGCTATTGATAAACAAGTTTCAGCTATTACATCACTTACATAGTGTACTCCAACATATATTCTACTCATATCAATTGAAAATATTAAGATAGCTAATAATATATACTTTTACATTTTTTCTCTTTTATCTCACTATTTTAATTTTTCTATTGTTTCTTTTGATAATTTGGTTATCTTAGCTATTTTCTCTATTGTCATGTTCTCTTTTAATAATTCTTTTGCAATTTCTATGCTTTTTCGTTCCATGCCTTCTTTTAAGCCCTTCTCCATTCCATCTCTTAATCCTCTTTTCGTGGCTGTTGCATATATTTCTTTCTCGTCCAATATTGCCTTCTCCCTTAAAAAAGCTAACCTTTGCATTTTTTCATCTTCGCTCATTTGCTTTACCACTACTGTGGCTTCTTTTATTTCCTCATTCTTTTCCATGATTTCACGTACCTCCTTAGAGTTCGGGTCGTCTAAAAATAACATCCATTGAGCCTTTTCGTTATCTTTATTCTTCCCATAAAATTTTCTCACTTTCTCTAATTCAATTATACGAATTTCAATGGCATTTGTCAATGTAAGTTCTGGTATATTTTTCTCTCTTAGTTTCCATTCTGATTCTATTTCTTTTATTTCTTTGGTTAAATTCATTTCAAAGTCTATGATAGCTATTATGACCACTCTTTTGGCCTTTTCATATGTATATCCTCTTTTTATTTCTTCTCCATACAATCTCGAGAAATAAAATAATAATCTTTCAGCAAAATTTTCTTTTTCTATGAGCTGAATTTCAACATCTATTTTTTCATTATTATTTACATCTACTTGTAAATCTAGTATCCCTAGTTTATCATTCGGTCTTTCTCTTAATAATTCTTTGTCTTGATTGATCACTATCTTTTCTATCTTTTCATCTATTAAAGCTTGTACAAATGCTTTAGTTATTTTCTCATTATTTTGATTAAATAAGCTTTGAAAGACTATGTCATTTTTGGGCTTTAGTAATTTTACCTCCTCATTAGTTTTCTCTTTGATTTCATTTTCCATGCAGTACCTCCTATAACCATATTTCATATTTCTAATCTAATTTGGATTTTAATTACTTGGTTTTAACATTTTACATAAGAAATCACTAATGCGATGATATAAATTAAAGTTTTTGAAAAAAATCATTAAGAATTAAAATAAATCTGACCAGAAGTATATTTTTATTATACTTCTAGTCAGTTATAATAGCAAGAAAAATCGTTCGTCAAATTTTCCTATAATTCTTATTATATTAATCAAATCTTTTATTCTAATTCATAGTTTTCTTCTGTGAAAATAGGTTCGATATGAGTAGCATTAATTTGTGGAGGATCAGATTCTCTTACTGTTCCTGTATATGTTACCTGCACCGTCATTCCTGTTTTGAATTTTTGTAGATTTTGCTTTTCATAGCTAACAATAAAGTTATCACTGTCTCCTTCACTTTTTCGTATTTCTTCATCTACATTTGGTTCTATTGACAAAAATTTTTCTCTCACGTCTTTTATTGTTCCTATAAATCTCGGATAATTTATTATTTCTGCACTTTTTGAATACGCACATATTTCTATATTCTCATATGGTTTTATAGAAGAATCCACATAGTTAATTTCCGCATATAGAGCTAATTCCACATAAAACATATCTCCATTTTCTTCCGTGGTTATCCCATATATTTCACCAGGAATATTATCATTTTCCGTTATTATTCTATCTGATTCGGCCGCAAATTTATCTCTTGTGTTGTCTTTTCTAACAATATACGTAGTCTTATTCACAGGCTCTCCACTTAGCAAATATGTTTCATCTTTTATTTTATATTCCACATCAGTGATTATTGTATCCCCCTCAACTGTATATTGTACAATTCTAATTTTATCCTCAATTCTATTTTGCGAATTTATTCCCGTATTTTGTATAAAACGATCCAATATATCTTTATTATAAATTTTTTTATATGTTATTACTACACATCCATCTTGGACAGCTTGTTCTAAGCTATAATTTTGTGGTAGATTTTCTAGTCTATTTGTATCTTCATTTTTTATAGAATCATTTACAAGAATTTTTACGTTTTCTCCGTTAGACTTATCTATCATAAAAAATATTACTCCCAAAACAATTATTATTGCTAATATCACTAATACTGCTATTCCTATAATTTTTCTTTTACTCATACTTATACCAATTTAACCATTCATTTTTTATTACATGCTAACATAAATTGGCTAAAAAATAAATATTCTACTCAAAAATTCTACTATCTCAATTTATTAATTAAAAGTATTATAAAATATTCATATGGATTTCTACTTACTTGTGATGTTGTTATCCCAACACCTTCCACATATTTTAAATTTTCTAATATTTCTTTTTCTTGTCTTGCATTCACTTGTATTACAAAAGCATCTCTAAATGGGTTATCTTCCTCCCATCCATCTACTAGATATTCTTTATTGGATAACTTACTTCTTGTCTCTTCCAAATACTCTTCTTTCGTTTTAAATCTTATTTCTCCATCATATTTTGACTCTATATTTTTTCTAATGTTTTCTACTTCTTCTTGTGTTGCTTCTTTATTTATAAAAATTTCTAAATCAGCTTTTTGATTTTCATATGTTATTAGTACTAATAAATTAAATAATATTATCACTGTTATTAAGATTAGACCTACTTTTATTATTATATTTTTCTTTGATATTTTTGTATTTATCTTTTTTAAATAGTCTATCTCTTTTTCATTCTTTTCTTCTTTATGTGTATCCTCCTGAATGTCCTTTAATGCATCTTGACATTCTTCACAATTTGCCAAATGCTTTTCTACTAATTCTTTAGAAGATTTTCTCAAAGTTTCATCATTATATCCAAATAATAAATCCTGCACTATTTCACATTCCTTTTTCATTATTATTATCCTCCTTCAATTTCTGCTTTCCACGAAAAAAAGTTACTCTTGCCCAATTTGCTGTTTTTCCTGTGATTTCCGCTATCTCTTCATAATTAAAGTTTCCTAAAATTCTTAAATAAATTACATTTCTGGATTCTTCGTCCATTTTTTGCATCTTTTTAAATAATTCCATTTTTTCTTCTTGTCTACATATCTTTTCTTCTATTTCTTCGTTTGTAATTAATACTTCATTTAGTTCATCTATAGGAATTTCTTTATTTCTTTTATCTTTTTTTATTTTTCCATACCATATGTACTTTGCAATCTGACATAGCCATGTTGAAATTTTACATTCACCGCTTAAATTTATTTATATCTTTTACTGCGACTAAAAAAGTTTCTTGGACAATTTCTTCTGATATGTCTTCATTTCCTGTTAAGCAGAATATATATTTATATACTATACCTGCATAATTTTGATATATTTCTTCAATATTCTGCATAACTCATCCTCCTTTCACTCTATTAGTGTATAACGTACTTACTTTATTACAACTTACTGCAAAAAACTTGTATAATTTTATATTATACAAGTTTGTTATTTTCTACATTGTACTTTTCCAAATCTGCTAAATGGTGTTATTCTTATTAGAACTTTTCCTCTTTCAGGCATTTTGTGTAATGTTCTCGGTTTTGGTTCCTTTTATTTTAGATATTTTATCTCAAAAGTTGTGCCTCTGTCAACTTCAGAGTCAACTTTTATATATCCATTCTCCTGTTCAATTATGGTTTTAGCAAGAGATAATCCTATTCCAATACTATTTTCAGAAGATTTTTTGGCTTTATAAAATCTATCAAATATATGTTTTATATCTTTTTTATCAATTCCTTCTCCTTCATCTCTAATTTTTATTTTTACAAATACACTATTGTTTTCAACATCTATATGTATTGTGCCATTGTCGCGGCTGTGCTCAATCGCATTTTTTATTATGTTTGTAAGAGCTTCCAATTGCCAATTATAATCAGCTTTTATTATTGTATCATCATCAATTTTCTGTTCTATTTTAATATTTTTTATGTCTAATAAAATAGCCAAATTTGATATCACATTATTTATTAGTTTTTTCACATTTACTTCTTGGTCATTCATTTTAATAGCACCTGCATCGAATTTTGCAAGTTTTAATAATGATATAGCCAAAGAAGAAATCCAGTCTATTTGTTTACTAATGTCTTCTATAAATTCTTCTCTCGTTTTACTGTCCATATCTGGATTTTCTTCAATATTGTCAAGCATTATCCTTATTGATGTAAGAGGTGTTTTTATTTGATGTGAAATATCCGCTAAAGAATTACTTAAATTAATTTTTTCTTGCTCACTATTTTCTGCTGTTTCTCTTAATAATACTGTAGTTTTATATAGTTCATTTTTCAACTTTGAAAGTTCATCTTCACAATTTTCTTCTATTTTCAGCTCATAATTTCCATTGTTTATTTCATTGAGATATTTATTTATCTTTTTTATTTCTCTTTCTTTTTTTCTATTATATATAAGAACTATAGTCAATATCAATATTCCAAAAACACAAATTACAACAATGTTAAATTTCATATTGCTGTACATTTCATTTTCTAGTTTTTTTATATATGATAAATTATTTGTATATCCGTATTTTTTTAATATTTTCATCTTTTCTTTTTGCTCATTTGTATTTTCTATATCATTTAATATTTTGATAATATCTTCTTCTGAAGTCTCTGGATATTTTTCCATTATCTCATCTATAAAATTAGAAATTGTTTCATTTACTATTTTTTCATATTTTTTATTTTGAATTGTAGACACAATGAAAAAGCCTAATATTGCAATAAATATTAAAGCTATTCCAGGAATTATTATTTTCTTAATGCTTGTTTTATTTATCATATTTACTCCTATTTATCCACTCTATAACCAATGCCTTTAATCGTTTTTATTACATCATTTTCTCCAAGCTTAGCTCTTATCCTTTTTACATATACTGTAAGAGTATTATCATTTACGAAATTTCCTGCTACATCCCATATCTTGTCCAATATGTTATCTCTGGTCATGGTTTTGCCCATGTTTGAAAATAGCAAGATTAATATTTTATACTCTAGTGCGGTGAAAATCACTTCTTTGTCATTAACATACACTCTAGAAGCATCTAAATCTATGATAATATTGCCTGCTCTAAGTGTATTCGTACTTTCTCTTTCATATCTCCTTAGTATATTGTTTATTCTTGATATTAACTCTCTTGTTCTAAATGGTTTTATAACATAATCATCTGCTCCTAAATCAAATCCTTTTACAACATCTTGTTCTTCATCTTTTGCAGTTAAAAATATTACTGGAATTTTCGTGTTTTGCTTTATATACCTACATAGCTCAAAGCCATTTCCATCAGGAAGCATTACATCTAATATAATTAAATTATATTCATTAGAACATAGTTTATCTTTTGAAGTTTTAAAATCCTTTGCTATTTCAACTTCAAATTTTTCCTGCTCTAATGAATATTTTAGTCCCTTTATTATAGCTTCATTATCCTCAATTAATAATATTTTTTTCATCGACAAATTCCTCTTTATACTATGTTTATTTAAGCAAATGCTACATTTGGGGCTTATAAATTATATTTTTATAAAATGAGCCGAAATATCGTGTCGTCACATGAGTTACG
>CAYPES010000020.1:0-10156 GCA_964409925.1 uncultured Clostridium sp.
TTTTGCAAATTCCGGAATCTGGCGTTAAAATTCCACACATAATTTTAATTGTAGTTGATTTTCCGTGCTCCATTTGGTCCTATATATCCGAACCATTTCTCCTTCATCTATTTTAAAAGATATATCATCTAAAGCTTTAACTTCTTCATAATCTCTTTTAAAATAGCTTTTAAATGCATTTTTTAATCCAGCATTTCTCTTTGAAACTTTGTAAGTTTTTGTAATGTTTTTTAGTTCAATCATCTTTTACCTCTCTTTCTAGTAGTTAGACTTCTGTATAATTAGGCTTATATCTAATTACACTTTTTCTCTTTCTAAAAATTAAATTTAGATTTTTAAACAATTATTACTTTTTTAGCTTTATCCTCCTTTCTATTTTTTACGTCACGGACAAAGAGTCGCTACAAAAATTGTGGCGACTGTTATATGTTTCTATCAAGCCAAAAATACCAAATACAAAGATATAGGAATTTTATCTTTATATTTGGTATTATATGATTTCTTGTTTTCCTTACGTTGCAGTCTGTTTACTTGTTTTATAGCTCATTATTTGACTTAGGTACAAATCATATAATCCTATAAAATAGAGTTTGACTTCTGGTTCGGAATGTTACAGGTTCTCTCTATAATCGACAAGTACCATTTTACATCGGTTTTATTATCCTGTCAAGCATTTTTTATTAATTTCATTTTCAATTACTAAGCTTCTTTCAATTTAGTTAATATTGTAAAATTTGGCATTACTAAACAACTTATAATACAATTGATTTAGTGGCTCAACTAATTCATCTTGATTATTAGCGAAAAAGAACTCAGTTTGTCCATCTTCAGCGCTCATATAAAGTGAACTTGCAAATCCACCTAATTTTATATTAGGATAAATAAACATTATTGCTTCCATAGGTATTTTTCCCGGCAGAGTCTTTATATTCTTACTATCTAAAAATGCCTGTTGCTCTTTGTCTGGCAATGCCGATGGATGTGGTTTATACAATATTGTGTATTCCTGATTATAATCGTTATAGACTTTATTTATTAAATTTTCAAATTCTTCTTGTTCTAATTTTCCATAATACGGCTTCGTTCCAGTTATTACTAAATAAGTAGCATTTTCTTGAGTAAAAAAGTTTTTATCTAAAGCTTCTTTGTCAAGTTTTATATTGCTGAAAAAGATTTCCTTTTTATCTTGTGCTAATCTAGAATATTCTTCTCTCAAGTCCATTTGTATTAAATTTGCATTTTCCATCTCTTTTGCCACTTTTTCGTCTTTAAAATCTATCATTTGAGGATATTGTAATAAATATCTAACATTATCTCTCAAAGTCGAAATCAACAGATAATCATAATTATAATTTTCTCCATCATCCATTACAATATAACTTCCCGGAAAATCATTATATTCTAACTGGTTACTTCTTATTTTAGTTAATATCTCATTATATTCTGCTTTTTCAGTAAGGAAAACTTCATAACTATTTTCTTCTCGAATTTTATATTCTCTATGTGAAGAAAATCCTGTTGTACTATAATCTGTCACATAACTTAATGTTCCATCTGAGCAAAGAGTATATGTATATCTATTATCTCCTATTCCAATCTTCCCAAATAGTTCCATGTCCAAATAAAACCTATACTCATCAACATATAAATTAAAATAAGCATCTTCATCTTGTTGTATAATATTTTTTATATATCCATTTATTTCTGGAATTATTTTTCTTTTAAAGTCATACTCATTTTTATTTCCTACATATTCTGATATTGTTAAATTTTCCATATTATTTTTTATATTTTCAAAATCTAGTGAACCTGTGCTTTGTGTCCAGAAAAATCCTTTTAGATTATCTTTTTGAGCCATATCTAATATAGATGCAAAAGTTGGTAATGTTGTTGAAATAATGTAAATATTGTACTCATGATCTTCATTTCTTTGTATATCTTTTATAACAACTTCGGATATTTCTTTTTTAAAGTTTTTATTCACTTCTATCTTGTATTCTCCAGCTTCATAAAACCTTTGTCCATCTTTATATTCTATTCCATTTACTTTAATTTTCTGATTTTCATATTGTTTTTGTATTGTAAAGGCCATTTTATTTTCTTTATAATTTGTTATTTCATTTTCATAGCAATCTAATATTTTTATATCTGATAATTTTTCGACTTTTTTAGGTCTAGCAAATATATACACGCCTAATGCTAATACAATTATCAATAACAGAATTACAATTATCTTTTTTTTCATTTTTCTTTTTCTCCATTTATTTCAATAACTTTTTAGCAGATAGCATTAATATAAAAAAAGTTATACTATATTTTTAAAATTTTTTATCACAAATAAATCCTTTAGATTTTACTTTTTTCTAAACTTAATCTAATAGTCCTACATTTCCATTATTCGCTGTACTAGCTAATCCATTTAACTTTGTTGATAAACCTGTAAGTTTTATCGGTTGGGTAGTGTTGGTAAAACATTCTAAATAATATTCAGGATTAGCATCTATCACAATAGTTCCAGTTAAACTTGTACAACCTTTGAATGTATACTCCATAGATATTACAGAATCTGGTATTTCTGGTGCTGTAACTAGGTTTTCACAACCGTAAAATGTGTTTCTCATAGATGTTACAGAACTTGGTATTTCTGTTGCTGTAACTAATTTTTCACAAACCTCGAATGTACTACTCATATTCTCTACAGAACTTGGTATCTCTGGTGCAGTGACTAGGTTTGTACAATAATAAAATGTATACGCCATAGATGTTACAGGATATACTGCATCTTCATTATATACATATATATATTGAGGTACTGTTCCTTGTATTTTTCCATCTTCTGTTATATTAGAATTGTTATATCCGCTACAATATCCAGAACCATATTCTTTATATAAGCCAATTCCTGTTCCAGAATTAATAACTGAGTAATTCCATAAATCTAAATTAACAACCTTTCCATCTGTTCCTATTCCTACATCTTTGTTTGTATTTGATTGTCCTTTATTTATTGCTTGGTTTAAATATATATTCCTTTTTTCTTCATTTTCTAAATTTGCTACTATTGTATCCCAATCAATTGATGCTTCTGATGAATCAATTGGATTATCAATTATATTACCAACGTCTACCAATTCACCCTTAATTGTATAATAAACAATTTTATAACTTTTATTTTCTATTTTTGCTATTTCTATGCTCTGTGTTGTTGCAAGTGTTGCAATTTCAGTTACTTCTTCTAATTTATATACATCATTGGTTCCCGTTCCATTTCCTGTTGATAACTTTGTTCCCACTAATTTAACAACATTTATTATATTATTAGAATCTATTATTTGTTGTTCTTGTAAATATTCAAGTAAAGTTTTCTCATAATTTGCTGTTTCCTTAGCTATATAATAATCTGATATCTTTAATTTCATATTTTCGGTTATTGTTGAATATTCTGTCTTTATTTTAGCAGTTGATGCTTGATTTAAAATCCCATTGTTTCCTATTACCATCATTATGCTTACTCCTGCTAAAATTAGTAGCACAACTATAGTAACAACTAAAGCAATTAGTGTTATGCCTTTGTTACTTTTTGTATTTGTAAAGTAATCGTTTGTAACCTTCCTTAATGTTGATTTTTCGTTCATTTATTTATTCCTCCTTCGTGTATATAAATAATTATATACGTAATAAAAATTTACATTTTAATTTTATCCATAAAACTTATTAACGTCAAGCAAAAATTTGATATTGTATGTTTTTTACTTTAATTTTAGATATTAAATTCTTTTATATAGTTCACGATATCATTGTTCACTTTCTGAATTCTTTTATCTTGTAATAGTTCATCATATGTGAACCATTTATATTCTCTATCTAGAATTTCAAATTCATATTTGTTAAACTCTTCTATTGGTTCCAATAATTCTACTTTATAGAAATAATGTGTATACTCTTTCTCAATTTTATCACTTTCTGAAAATTTCTTATGGGTTCTTTCTCTTACAAATGAGCATTTAATAGATTTCTCACTTACTGAAAAACACTTTTCAACTTCGTTTATAATGGATTTTACATCTTCTTTATTTTCCATATTACAATTTAAGAATAAATAACTATTCCATTTATCATCAAAATATTGTAAATATTCATCTTTTTTATTTTTAATAACAATTATTGCATGCTTTCCCATGTTCTTCTCCTTTTTTATTTAATATTTAATCTAAAGTTTTCTAATTTTGCATTTTTATTTGTTCTTCTGTTATTAGTGGATAATGTACAAGTTCATTTCCATCTAAATTCTCTTTATTCATGTTTACTGCTGTAATTTGATGATTATTGTACGTCGTATAATAATAGATTCCTTTATTAGTATTACAGCAAGATGTATAAAGCGTTATTTCATATTTACCATTATCTAATTCACAACATCCTCTTTGTTGATCAACTGAATTAAGAATATGAAAGAATTGACTAACACTTTCCAGCTCTCCATCTCCAGAAATTGAGTTCATTTTTGTAAACGCAACTCTTACAAATCGAGATTGTGATGATAAATCTCCTGGAAGACCTATTGCTCCCATTCCACGACTATATGTTGTTAAATTTAAATCTTTTGAAAAATTGTTCTCTGGAGACCTTACAGACAAATGCATATAATTATTTAAATTAAACATTTGCTTATCAAAAGGTGGATTGTTCGTTAAAACTCCTACTGAATTTTCATATATCTTAATTCCTTCTTTTACAGATTCTACTGTTATGGATCCTTCACTATCTGAAATGATCCAATGCAATTGTGCTACTGGTAATTGTTCATTAAATGGTATGTTTAATAAATTTATTTTTTCGATTAATTTTCTTGCTTCTTGTACTGTTGCACATTTACCTAGAATCCAAGGAATAAATTCAAATTGTGCTACATTATCTTTTCCTGCTTTTCTTTCTCTATAAACTGCATTACCAACAAAATTTAGTCCTGCCATTCCTAATCCTTTTTCATTTATAGCATCATAGTACAAAGGATAATTATCAATTACATGTGCCATACCAATTATTGCATAATGAGTGCTTAAATCTCCTTGTTCTCTAAAATGTAATGGAAAATTGCGCGGAGTTATAGTAACCTCATCCCCATAAGAAAATTCGTAATCTAATGTACGTCCAAAGTAAAAGTCTTTTGTCTTATAAGTTGCTGCTGTGCACATGAATATCCCTCCTTTAAGTTTTTCTATTAATATCTTTTTATTGCCTAATTTCAAAACTAGAAATGTCTGGTTTTGCCATGTCTTCCTCTGTTAATTCATTAATTTTCCAATTGTTATAATATATCATAGCTGGATTGGCTTCGTTATTTTCACTTTTTATTATTCCGTCTTGTCTTTTTAACACTTCTCCTGTTTCTTTATTAACCCATGTCTTGTTGTTGCACCCCATCATAATGACATAACAATTTTTATCTGTATATATTATTGAAGATAATGTTGCGTATATTTTATATTCTCCTATTTCATTTATTGAATGTACAAGCAAAGGTATATTAAAACCTACTATTTCATCTGCTCTTACATTATACGCTACTTTTGAATTTGGCGAAATAATTATTCCTTCATTTGTATTAATATTTCTCCATTTAATAATTCTATTTTCATTTACTTTTGTATCAAACATTTCTATTTCATCTTTTTTATAAAATTTCGACTCTATACCTGTATCACTAGTTGTTTCATAATATATATTATTTGATGATAATATTATAGACTCTTTTTCTAAGATATCAGATAAAATAATAACATTTCTAATTATATTTATAATGTATATAACTATAAATACAATCAAAATCCACAAGACTGCTTTTCCAATTTTTGAAAATACTTTTAATCCTTCTTTATTCTTTTCCATAATTAAAATCCCCTTTCTTTAGTTAATTTTTTGATTAATTAGATTTCAATATTGTTCATTAAAAAGAATCACCCTTTTAAATTGATATATTCGATGTAATTTTTATTCCTTCTATATTTTCATAAGACTTTTCTTCAAAATTATCAGTATTATTATTTATAGAAGTTGCAGGCGTTTGTAATCTTTTTTGCACTATTTTTTTATCAAATATGAACATTTCTATCCAAGTTACCTGTTTACCGTTTTTCATGAAAATTTACTCTATATCCTAAACAATAATATTCCCACTCCTCACTGTCATCTGTTCGTGCAATGTCTGTATGCAACTTTAATATTGCAAATATAGGCTTTTTTAAATTTTCACATCTAATAAAGTCAATAGTAAACATTATAATCCATAAAATGACTATTAAAATTAATGTTTTTATTAGAAACTTTATAATCTTCATGGTAGACGTGCCTCCTTAAATATTGATTATTATAATATCATAAAAACAATTTATTATCAATCAAAAAAAGCAGATTAATCAATCTTCGTATGTGTCAAGTAAATGTAGGCAATTTTTTTATTTTTTCTAATCCTTCAATATCAATTGCTTAAACACTTTTATTATTTTTAAGTTCACTTAATAAAACATAGCATTTTTATTTTTAAAAACTACATCTCATCTCTGAAAACTCTTTCATTTTCATTATTTCTTTTATCCAATCTTATTAGCTTATGATATTTTCCTATACAAGGAGGAATTACAATTAACCTATATAAAATTACTCATTCTTTTCTTTAATACTTCATAATATGCTTTATAGCCATTCACCATATTTTTTTATGTATCTTTTCTTTATAAATTCTACTAATAATGAATAAGTTGCTAATAATACTATTACAAAACCATAGTAGCTAAGTGGCAATATTTCAAAATGGAAGCTTGGTATATTGTGCAATATTATTGGTGTAATTATTGTTCCAACTATTGTTCCAATCGTTCCTAATGTTAGCCACTTATTAGCTCTTGATTCTATAAAAGGTTTCTTAGCTGTACGTACATAGTGTATTATCATTGTTTCTGATATTAAACATTCTACAAACCAAGCTGTTTGGAAAAATGTTTCTTTTTCAGCATTATATCCAAATATAAACCAGAACCCTAGAAAAGCTATTACATCGATAATAGAGCTTGTAATTCCCATTACATTCATGAATTTACTAATTCCATTGGTGCTCCATTTTTTTGGTTTTTCTAAAAACTCTTTGTCTACATCATCATATGGAATGGCTATTTGTGATATATCATATAAGAAGTCTTGTAATAACATCTGTATTGGAAGTAACGGCAAAAATGGTAAGAATATACTTGCTATTACAATACTAAATACATCTCCAAAATCTGCACTAAGTGCCATCTTCATATATTTAATAATGTTACCACATACTTTTCTTCCCTCTATAACTCCATTATATATTACATTTAAGCTTTTTTCTAGCAGTATTATATCTGCAGCCTCTTTTGCAATATCAGTAGCAGTATTTACACATATTCCTACATCTGAAACATGCAGTGATGGTGAATCATTTACCCCATCTCCCATATAGCCTACTACATGGCCATTTTTCTTTAATCGTGTAACAATTCTTTCTTTTTGTAGTGGATTCATTCTTGCAAATACTGCAACTTCTTCAACTTGCTTTGAAAGTTCTTCATCTGTCATTTTGTCTATTTCAGTTCCTAATAAAATCTTAGAGTTATTTATTCCTACAAGATTACATATATTACTTGCTGCATATGGATTATCTCCAGTTAAAATTTTTGTCGTAATTCCTATTTCTTTTAACTTGTTTATAGTCTCTTTTGCATCCTTTTTAGCAGGATCTAGAAATGCAACAAATCCTATAAAAGTCATATCTTTCTCATCTGAAGCATTAAATACATTTATCCCTCTATACTCTCTTTTAGATGCTAATGCTATAACTTGCATTCCTTGAGCAGCATATTCTTTGGCTTTTTCTTCAACTATTCTAATTAATTCAGGAGTAAGCGGCTTTATTGAGCCATTATATTTAACTTTGGTACATACTTTTAAAATCTCTTCTAGTGCTCCCTTAGTTAACATTCTATATCCATTATCTTTGTTACTACACACAACTACACTCATCCTTTTTCTAGTATAGTCAAATGGTATTTCATCAATTTTTTTGTATTCATTAACTATATTTTTTATATTTTTCTCATTTCCATAACTTATAATAGCTCTGTCCACTAAAGTTTTCATTCCTGTACCAAAATAACTATTTAGATATGCATATTCTAAAATTGATATGTCTTCATTTCCATTAACATCTATATATTTTTGATCTCCTCTACAACTTACTATTTATCTTGATAATTTATTCAGCTAACCAATTTGCTATATCATAAATTTGTATTCCTTCGTATTGATATAAATCATGTCTTGTTCGTGCAATTATAATTTTAGGATATGCATCTTTTATTTCTAATAAAGGTTTTACTTCTCTTTGTAATGTATTTTCGTCAGAAATATTATCAGATACTTGAATATATATTTTTTCGTTTCTTCTTGTTGCCACAAAATCTATCTCTTTATTATACAAGGTACCAACATATATTTCATATCCTCTACGTAATAATTCAATTGCAACAATATTTTCGTATATTCTACCATAATCCATATTTGTTGTTCCTAATAAAGCATATCTAAACGCATGATCTGAAAGATAAAATTTATCCTGTGTGCTTAATAATTTCTTTCCTCTTATATCGTATCTTGTTATTTTATAAAATGCAAAAGCATTGCATAGATACTTAATATAATTACTTATAGTTTTGTCAGTAATAGCTACATTATTATTGTTAAGTACATTTGTTATATTATTTGATGATGTAAGATTTGAGATATTATCCATCAAATAATTATTTAAATTATTAAGAACATCTATATTCCTTATTTTATATTTTTGGTTTATATCTCTGACTATTAAAGTATTATAAACATCTGAAATATAATCATATTTTTCTTTTTGTGTTTTATATAAATATGAACCTGCCATTCCACCTTCTTTAACAAAATTATCAAAAGCATCTTGAATATTGCTATATTGATAATATTCTAAATATTCTTTAAAGGAGAATGGATATACATCAATACAAAAAGTTCTTCCAGTAAACAATGTTGCTAAATCACTACTCATTAGAAAAGCATTTGATCCAGTAATATAAATATCATATTTTTCTAAAGCATGTAATCCGTTTATAGCTTTTTCAAATCCATCACACATTTGAATTTCATCAATCAATATAAAATTCTTTTTATAATCTATATAATGTTCTTCTATATAATTATATAGATTATGATACTCCATCAGATTCTCAAATGTAGGAATATTAAAATTTATATGAATTATATTTACATCTTTTATATTTTCATTTATATAGTTTTTAAAAGCTTCTAATAATTTTGATTTACCACTACGTCTAATTCCAGTTAATACTTTAATATCTGGAGTTCCTATAACATTAATTAACTTTTCTAAATAATTATTTCTTTTTATAAGTTTCAATATAATCACCTCAATTAGTATTATATAATTCTATTCCGAAAAAGTCAATTTTTTTTGATAATTCGTAATAATATTATAAACATATTTTCAAAAATAATACAATAAATATATAGTTTATACTATAAGGTATAAAATTTATGGCCATTATCAAAGTTTTATTCAAAAGATATAGAGGTAAAATATAAAGTACCTGTTTCAAATACCCCTCTCTCGAAATTCGCTATTCCTTGATATGAGCTCGTTTTAGCCATATTTTATAGACAATAACTTATATTACTTTTTAATAAAATCTCCTTAAAATCGATTCTTTTTTATTTCAATATTTTTATATTTTATTAAAAATACAAAAATATTTGAAAACAGGGCTCTTCCCACTAATCTACCTATTTTTGCCTATAAACGAAAAAAGACTAAATATTAAAATTGATTTATTATACTACTAAATTCTGAATTAAAAATAATTTACACACTAATCTTGACAAGATTATTTTTATGTCAGAATTTGTCGAAAAGTAAAAAAATAACAAGTAAGATTTCTCTAACTTGTTACTTTTGGCTCCTCGTGTCCGGCTTGAACGGACGACCTATCGGTTAACAGCCGAGCGCTCTACCAACTGAGCTAACGAGGAATATATAAAAATCTGGCGACAACCTATCTTCCAGGCAAGGTAACTCGCGAGTATTGTCGGC
>CAYPES010000021.1:0-2550 GCA_964409925.1 uncultured Clostridium sp.
TCCCCTTCAACACTCTTTTCTTGAAGATCAACTATATTATAATCCTCTTTAATCGTATTTTCCGTGATTTTGCTTTTTGATAAGAATATATATACGCCAATTATTGATACGATTGTTAACAATATGATAACTATAATTGTCTTACTCAATCTGCTTGAATTTTCTTTTTTCGTTTTTTCTGATTTTACATTTTTAGTAATTTTTGATTTTTTAGATTCTTGTAATCTTTTTCCCCTTCTCGTGTCTTCTTCAAAATGTTTTCCCATTTTACTCTCCTAAATTAATTTTTATATAAAAGAACAGGCTTTATACCTGTTCTTTTACTCTTTGTAAATTTCTAGTCTGCTCTTACTATATAGTAGCTTAAAACTAAATCTTCTCCACCAGTTGTTATTTGTGTATTTCCTTTTACAGAGTTCCAAGCGTTAATATCAAATGTTAATTTTCCATCTGCATATGATAAATATGCACTGCTATTTAGATCAGTTTGGCTCTTACATTCTAATATTGTTGTGCCTTTGTATTGTACTGTTATATATTCTTTTTTGCCGTTTTCTGTATTGAAATATAATGTTCTTGCTGGTGTTACTACTATTTTTCCATCTGTAGTTTCATTTGGTTTATCTGTCATTCCACCTGCTAAGTTTTTAAATATGTTTGTTAATGCTACTGAATCGCTTGCTGTATAAACCTTTTTAGGTGTTGAAGATATACCATATAGAACCTTATATCCAGTTGATTCTGAATCTGCAACATCTTCTCCAAATCCTATTGAGTAGATAGTTGCTCCTGCATTCTTAATTTTATCAGCACTTTTATTTATTTTAGTTTTATAAGAATCACTTTTATCAGATGGTTCTCCATCTCCTAGGAATATTACATAATTGCTGTTGTTTGGATATTTACTAGCTATTCCATTTGTTCCATAAATTGTATCATATGTTGTATCTAGTGCTTCTTTAATGTATGTTCCATATCCGCTTGTTGCTGTTCCAATATCAATATTTCCAATTGCTTCAACTAATTGTGTATAGTTTGATGAAGTTGCTGTTGTTTGATTTTCGGCAGTTCCAAATTTAAGTACCCTTGGTCCAACATATTTATTATTCTTAGAAACTTCTTCTTTATTGAATGTAACAACTGTTACTGTTGCTTTTGAGCTTGAATCAGTGTATAAGCTGTTTATAAAGTCTTGTGCTGATTTTTTAGCAGCTGCTAATCTTGTTGTACTTGTTTCTTTCCATTGTCCCCAAGTTCCATCACTTTGCTCTGTGCATCCTTCTGGGCAATATTCTTCTCCCCACCATGTTTTATGTTTGTGAGTACACTCAACAAATTCTTTTATTTTTTCATTCATACTAGAAGATAAATCCATTACAAGTATAATATTTGCAGCATCTTTTCCAGTTTGACCTGGTGTTAATTCGTGTGCTACTGCTTGTAGCTCATCTACACTTGTTGTTTTTTCTGATTTTGTTTTATCTTCTTCATTTTCTGCATCATCTAATATAGCAATGTTTGTTATATCCATGCCTATTTTGTCGTTGTCAACTGTAGCTTTTACTGTTACAAATTTGCTTTCACCTTTTCCAAGAGTTATTGACCATTCTACAGCTCCGTCAGCATTTTGTGTACCATTATCGCTTGCTTCTACAAATGTTAGGCCTTCTGGTAATGCATCTGTAACTTTTATTGTTCCTCCTACTTTGTTGCTGGTTTCTGCAACTGTTATTGTATATGTTACTGTTTCACCTACTTTTGCTGTTGTAGCTCCTGTTTTTACTATACTAAATGTAGGTTTTGCATAGTAAACTTTTATTACATTGTTTGCAATTACAGTTCCTATTGTTATAGCTCCTGTATCTCTTTCAAAAGTATAGCCATTAGATTTGTCTGGATATGTTGATACTTGCTCTCCATATTCAGCACTTAAAGTTTCTGTAGCACTTGTATCTTGTTTTCCATCATAGTAGTATTCTACAGTGTAAGCATAAGAATTTCTATCATAATATAGTCTTATTACTAGATTATTGTTTGCAGGTATTGTTGCATTTTGAGGTGTCGTTTTTTCTGCTTTATAAGTAAATCCTGTTATGTCTTTTACTGTATATGTTGCTGTATCCCCAAATTTTCCTGTTAAATTTTTTTCTGTCAAGCTATATAATTTTGTATAAGTATATGCATTTATGTCTTCTGTATAGTATTCAACTTTGTAAGTATATTGTATTTTGTCATAATATACATTTATATAATTTTGAGCTGAATCTGTTCCTATAGTTAAAGGTAATTTTTCAGTTTTTGTATTATTATAATTGTATCCTGCAATTTCGTTTGCACTGATTAATGCGCTAATATCATTTTCTACAATTACATCTTGATATTTTGCTGTATGTGTTGGAGTTGATCTATTTTCGTCTTTTTGGTATGAATATGTTCCATCTTCATTTTGGATTTGATAGTAGTAGTTGATGTGGTAGTTGTAATTAGCTTTTTTATAATAGAATGTTATTTCGTTTGTTCCTGTTGTTATTGTTACATTTCCGCTTGTTG
>CAYPES010000021.1:2650-6392 GCA_964409925.1 uncultured Clostridium sp.
TGCAAGTTCCTTTTCTGTTCCTTGCTCTTTGTAATATACTGTGTAACTTAAGTCTGTTCTTCTTGTATAATACAATTTTACGACTAAATTATTGTTATCAGGTACTGTCACATCTTTATTTTCTGTCTTACTATCATTAAATGTAAAACCGTCATAGTTGTTAGCTTCATAGCTTACCTTTGTTCCTATTTCAACATCTTCGCTAACCACTGTATCTTTCTCTACTTTTGAATATGTGCCGTCAAGGTTTTCAGTATAGTGTTCAATTGTGTAATGATGTTTTACAGATGTTTCAGGTTCTTCTGGGATTTTCTTATCATCAGCATAAGCAATATTTTTTATAATGCTTGTGCCATCTTTGATTACAACTTCTAGTGTTAATGTTGCTGTTCCACCATTTGCTTTTACTTCTACATCTTTCCATGTCATTGTATTTGTTGTTTTATCATATCCAGTTGTATTTTCATTCTCTATTCTTGTTCCTGCTGGAATTGCATCTGTTACTGTTACTTTTCCATCTGCATTTCCGCTATTTGTTAATGTAATTGTATATGTTAATGTATCTCCTACTTTTGCAGTTGTACGATCTACACTCTTGGTTCCTGTTATGTTTGCAACTTTTGTTTCTGTTTCTGGTGTTTCTGTATCTCCAACAATTGCAACATTTGTTACACTTGTTTTTGTGTCTTGATTTACTGTTACATCAAAGCTTACTGTAACTTCTTCTCCTGCTGGTACTGTTACTTTTTCCCATGTGATTGTGCCATCATCTGCAACTACTGCACCTTCACTTGCAGAGTCTGCTACATAAGTTGTTCCTTCTGGTGCTTTATCTGTTATACTTGTTGTACCATCAACTTCTGATTTATTTATTGCTGTTATTGTATATCTAATTGTTTCTCCAACTTTTGCATCTCTATCTTCTAGAGCTTCTTCTACACCTTTTACTATTACAACACTTGCTTGTTTATCACTTGTTATAACTGGGTTTTGTGTTGTAGGTGTTTCTGTTCCATTTACCTTTGCAGTGTTCTCAATAAGATTTATTGAATCTGCAACAACTTTTACTTGGAATGATAGTTCTACAGTTTTTCCTGCTTTTATGTCTGTTTTCCAAGTTATTTTTCCATTACTTTCAGTTCCATTTGCTGTAATAGAACCTTCTACTAGTTCTGTACCTTCTGGTACTATATCGATTGTACGAATGTTTGTAGCATCTAAGTTACCTTTGTTTGTAACTTTTATTACATATGTAATTACTTCACCATTTTGAATTGCTGTATGTACAGGTGCTCCTGTTAGAGAATCTCCTTGTACATAAGCTAATTTTTCAGTTGCTAAGTCTGGTTTGTTTATTCCTAAGTTAGCAGCAGCTGTGTAAGCTGATATGCTTAAAGGACTCCATCCTATTGTTTTTGTTTCCCAAGGATTTTCTGTTATTATTGTTGTTGTTTGTGTATAGTCTTGGTTTGGAACTGTAGCACCTGTTCCTGCTGTACCTGTTGTTGTACCTGTAGTTGTTCCTGTTCCATTTCCGTTTGTTGTAGTACCTCCATTTGTAGTACCTGTAGTATCATTATTTCCTGTTACGGTACCATCGTTTCCTGCAGTAGTTGTTCCATTATTATTGGCGTCTACTGCTGGTAATTCAGTTTGTGGATTATCGCTAGGATTTTCACTAGGATTTCCATCGTTTTGATTAGCATCTCCACCATTATTATTTTGAGCGTCTCCTATTGTTGTTTGCTCGTCTTCTGGCATTGCAGCAGCTGCATTATTGTTACCTTTTATGAATGCAACTGTACCTGCGATTGCTGCTATTACTAAGATTACTGCTATAGCTATAATTATAATGGTTTTTCTACTCTTATAATTAATCTTCGCTTTCAATTTTTTTACCCCCATATTAATAAATTATATATTTTGCCTTGCTTTAGTTACTAATCTATTCTTGTGTCCATTTGTGCATGTTATTAAAGTTATTTCACGTGTTCCCGGTTCTACACTTTCTACACATGATACGTCGTCTGGATCTATTGAATAGATTTTAAAAACTGTGTATTCTATTGTTTCGTTTTTTAAATTGGTTAATTTTATAATGTCCCCAATTTGTAAATATTTAGTTTTTCCAAACATTGTTCCATCTCTATTATTATGTCCTGCTATCGTATAGTTTCCAATCTCGTTTACTTGTGGTCCCCAGAACTTTGTAACAGATAGTTTCATTGCTTCTTCGTTAGTTTGATTTATTATCGGATATTTGATATTAATCTTCGGAATTTCAATAATTCCTTCTATTTTGTACCCTTTATATTCTACATCTAGTATTTCCTCTTCATCTTCTGAAGATCTATTTTCAAGTTCTTGCTCTAATGTAGTTAATGTTGCTGATACTTCTTTTTCATTTTTGTAATTGCTACCATATTTTATGATTATCATAGCAAGTACTACTATTAGTGCAATAACTAAAACAAGAATTATAAAATTGTAAATTTTCTTTTTCATAATTATTTGTTCTCGTCTTTTTTATTTGCTTTTACTCTAATTATTGCAAATATAACTAAAGCTAAAACTATAATTCCTAATATGATAAACAAAATTGTTCCACTATCAAATGTAACTGGTAATTTTACAGTTTCTGTAATAGTTTCTTCTTTCTGTTCAACACCTTTATCTGCTTTGTATACACATGTTAAGAATTTTGCATCTACTGTTATACTGTCAGCTGTTTCTTCTTTAAGATATACTATGTATTTATCTCCTTCAACAGTATTGTCTGGTTGTAATATTTCTGAATTTTCTACTTCTGTCCATTCAGAATCTGTTGGCATTAACTCCATATATAAGTCATAGAATTGTTTACTTAAACTTAAGTTTGTATACGTGTCACTTATATCCTCTTTTAATGCTTCTGCTAATTCAAATAACTTGTTAGCTTTTGTAGTAGTATCAGTTAATCTTGTTAAAGTATATGAATATTTAGCTCCACTCTTTTCATCAACTACTACTTTTCCTGTTGTTATTGCTGTATCTACTCCATCAACCATTTCATGTGTTTCATGAGTCTTTGTAGTATCTACTTCAATTCTTTTTGTAGTATTGTTAACTAGCTCTATCATTTCATCATTTAGAGCATCTGTTAAATCAACTAAGTCTGCTGAAACAACCATTTGATCATTGTTGTCTCTTATCCAGATGTAAGCTTTGTTTGTAGCAAAATATGTGTCATACAATGTTGTATCTATATAAGCTACATCTAAAGCCCCCTCGTCTGCTTGGTCTTTAGCTGATTTTGTAAATAAGTCGTCTGCTGGTTGGCTCTTATCCAAAGAAAAAGCGAACTCAAATTCATCATTACAAATATCTTTATAGTAAATTAGAAATTCTTTGTCTGCTTTTTTTAATACGACTTTCTCATAAGTTTCTGCCTTAACTGGCACTGTAAAAATTGATAGTAGCATTAATGCCAACATTCCAAATGCTACTAATTTGATTGTTGATTTTTTCATATTTACCCCTTTCTAAAAAATAGATTTCATCTTACTAGATGTTTATTTATAATATCTAATACATATTATTCCAAATATTGTAAAATACTCCTTATTTGGAAAATTTATGTACCTAGAAAAATACATACATATTTATATCACAAAATCGTATATTTTTCAATAGAAATTTGTAATTTTTTAAAAAATTATGTAAATCTTTATCGATTCACATAATACATTGATGCTATATATGC
>CAYPES010000021.1:6402-9069 GCA_964409925.1 uncultured Clostridium sp.
TAAGTGTATCTGCTTGATTTATTTTGTAACAATGTTATAATTTAATTAAATATACACAAAGGAAGGATTCGAAATATGGTAGATGTACCAAATAAGATTGAGATCGGTGTAGAATCAAAAAGCACTTGCAACTTAGATAAAACATTAGATACAACAGATAACATTGAACAAAATAATAATCAATACAATAATACATCAACTCTAGATAACGTTGATGTTGCTGATCTAGTTCAAGAAAAATCAAATACTCAGGAAATTAATTCTTCTGAAGTTGTTAATTGTCTCGCTTTAACTGTAAAAAAAGATTATAGTTTATCTATCGTAAAAAATGTTGTAGTTAAAACTTTAAAAAATATATGGAGAATTGCAGTTTCAATATTTACATTAACTTTATTAAAATTTTTTATGTAATATAAAAATCCAGCTCAGGTTTTGAGTTAGATTCATTTTAATTTTTTATTTTTTTACTTTGGAAAAAGTTTAATATCTTTTGCCATAAGTTATAAAAAAAGCTTTTATATACTACTGCTAATGAATTTTTCGATTGTCTTCTGTTTATTTCAACATATTTTTCTAAAAATTTATTCTCCATTTCTGCTTTAAAGTTAGTAAATTTGTCATCTTCTATGTTTGTATCTAATAGTCGTCCTACTATTTCACTATATTTTTCTAACTTTTCTACTTCTGTGTCAACTTCTTTTAGTGTCGTTAATCGTTTGCACATTTTCGTAAAATATGTTGTGTATATTAATTCTTGTGTTTGCATGTATATATCTATAATTTTTGTTTCGTTCCTATCGCTTTTATTATTTTCATCTAGTATTAAGTCAAAGTTTTTTACTATTTTATCTGTGTTTTCTTCGAATGTGTTATATAATGTATTTTCAAATTTATCTGTACTACTTATGCAGCTCTCTACCGCATCTTTTTCGCCTATTAATAACAATATTTGTCCTATTAAACTAGTCATATATTTATAGTAATTTTCACTATTTGTGCATATTGTTATTTTATCATTGCTTATTCTATGTATTTTATTCCCTAAGGCCCTTGCTGTAATGTGTTGCACTAATGCTTCATTTATTCCTAAGCCAAATATCTTAAAGTCCATAAACTGGCATATACCAGCTCTGTTTGATTCTTTTGACTTGTTTATCTTATTAAAATTTTGTAAATAATGAATATTTTCGTGAATTACATATGAATCTATATTAGAGATGTCTTTTTTTCTATCTATATATATAGTATTATTTTTGTAATAATAGAATACATCGCCAAATTTTTCATCAACATCTGCATAATACATATCACAGTTAAATATTCTCATATATAGCTCATTATAGCTATCGTATAATTGCTTTAAATTTGAACATAATTTATCCGCAACATCTCTGGCTATTCTATTTCGTTCCTCTATCTTCAATTCATTTTTCGGAAATATCCCTATTTTTTCTAAATCTCTTTCTATATTCATATAACTCTCCAAAATACTATATTATTATGAATATTATATACTATATTTTTATGTTTTTTATTGCATTTTTATTAAATTACTATTTCATTTTTGTAACATTTTGTATTAAATTACTCCGTCCCCAATAATATTTTGTATCAAATTTTGCTATCCTTAATAACACAAAAAGAGAGCTAATAGTTTTACTATTTGCTCTCTTACTAAATTATTTAGCATAGTCTACAACTCTTGTCTCTCTTATGATGTTTACTTTTATTTGTCCTGGATATTCCATTTCCTCTTCAACTTTCTTAGCAACATCTCTTGCAAGAATTGTCATGTCGGAATCTGTTATTTGTTCTGGTTTAACAATTATTCTAACTTCACGACCAGCTTGTATTGCAAATGATTTTTCAACTCCTTTAAATGAGTCGGCAATAGATTCAAGCTTTTCAAGACGCTTAATGTAGTTTTCAAGTGTCTCTCTTCTTGCTCCTGGTCTTGAAGCAGATATTGCATCAGCTGCAGCAACTAAAACAGCTTCTACTGTTTGTGGCTCTACATCTCCATGGTGTGCTTCAACAGCATTTATAACTGCTGGATTTTCTTTGTATTTTTTCAATACTTCAACACCTATTTGAACATGGGTTCCTTCAACATCATGGTCTAATGCCTTTCCTATATCATGTAGTAGTCCTGCTCTTCTAGCTAGCTTTGTATCTAGTCCTAGCTCATCTGCCATAATTCTTGCTAAGTTTGAAACCTCTATTGAATGATTTAGAACATTTTGTCCATAACTTGTTCTGTATTTTAATTTTCCAAGTAAGTTTATTAAATCTGGATGAAGTCCAATTACACCTGTTTCCATGCAAGCTCTTTCTCCTTCTTCCTTGATAGTTTCTGCAACTTCTTCTTTTGCCTTTTCAACCATCTCCTCAATCTTAGCAGGATGGATTCTTCCATCTTCCATTAGCTTTTCTAGCGCTATCCTAGCAACTTCTCTTCTTAATGCATCAAAACCAGAAATTACTACTGCTTCTGGTGTATCATCAATTATTAGATCCACTCCTGTTAGCGTTTCAAGTGTTCGGATGTTTCTTCCTTCTCTACCAATTATTCTACCTTTCATTTCGTCATTAGGTAATGGAACAATTGATACTGTAGTTTCTGCAGTATGGTCTGCAGCACACTTCTGAATTGCATATCCAATTACT
>CAYPES010000021.1:9079-9612 GCA_964409925.1 uncultured Clostridium sp.
TCCTCTTTAACTTTATTCTCAGCCGCTTTTATTAAGTTAGCCTTTTCTAAAGTTAATTGCTTGTCCATTTCCGCAAGTAATTGTTTCTTTGCTTCATCTTTTGACAACCCTGATATTCTCTGAAGCTCCTCCATCTGCTTGTCCAATGTTTTAGTAATTTCTTGCTTCTTATTTTCTAAGTCTTGTCTTTTTTGTTCTATTTCTTGTTCTCTCTTTTCAATGTGCTCCATTTTGTTCTCAAGGTTTTCTTCTTTTTGTAATAATCTTCTTTCTTGTTGTTGTACTTCGCTCCTTCTTTCTCTAATCTCGTTATCAAGATCTTTTCTACTATTCATGATCTCTTCTTTTGCCTTAAAAATTTCTTCCTTCTTTTTATTCTCGGCTTCTTTTTGTGCAAGGTCAATTATTTTTTTAGCTTCTTCCTCTGCACTACCTACTTTTGATTCTGCTACTTTCTTTCTTATTGCCATACCAACAAAGGTAAAAATAATTGCTGAGACTAGAAAAATGGCGATATAAATTACGATTTGCAT
>CAYPES010000021.1:9622-10063 GCA_964409925.1 uncultured Clostridium sp.
TTAACTTTTCAATGTGCATAAAAATATATATCTAATATCTCTAAACATATATAAATTTTTAATTTTATCTATTTAATTATCTATCTATAATTTTAATATTAGCATATACTTTATCTTATTCTATTTTATATTTATTCTTCATAACTGTCAAGTACTTTTTTAATACAGAAATAATGGTTTTATGTTTAAAATAACGGACTTTCATGTTGAATTGATAAAAACATACTTGCAAGCTCAAATGCAAAGCAATATTTAATTAAATTTTAAACATAAAACCATCATCTTGTAACTTTATTTTAATCTAATATATTCTTTATAGTTTATGTCTTTTTTCCTGTAGTCTTTTGGATTTAATCCAACTCTTGTGCTCATATATTTTAATACCAAAATCATTATTACAGAGAATACTACTCCAAAGATTATCATAGAGTTCATTATACT
>CAYPES010000022.1:0-9935 GCA_964409925.1 uncultured Clostridium sp.
ACATATACATTTACAATGGAAAACCTATCAGACACAATATTAGATAATATAATACTTACTGATGCCTTACCAGAAGGAGTAAAATTTAAATTAGCAGAAGTAACATATCCAGAAGGAACAACAAGTAAATTCAAAAATGTAGATGAAGATGGAAATCCAACAGTTAAACTAAATCTAAGCCAGAAACAAACCATAACAGTAAACATAAAAGTTACAGCAAAATCTTTGAATGCTGATACTAAAATAGCAAACAAAGCAACTATTTCAAATGAATATGTTAAAGCTGAATCAAACCAAATTGCCCATACCATAAAGAAATTTGTTAACACCGATATAGAAATAGATCCAGGTACAGGCGAAGAAAAACAAACTAAAAAGATTATAGGAACCATTTGGATAGATGGCAACAAAGATGGAATTAAAGATGTTGATGAAGAAAAAGTTTCAGGAGTAACAGTATTATTATTAGATAATGACACTGGAGACATTGCTATAGATGCAACAGGCAATAAAGCAATTGCTAAAACTACAAGTGCTGGGGCATATATGTTCAATTATTTGAATGCTGGTAAATATACAGTAATATTCTTATACGATTCTTCAAACTATAGTGCAACAGCATACCAAAAAGAAGGCGTAGACTCATCTAAAAACTCTGATGCTATAGATAAAGAAGTAATATATCAAGGAGTTAAGAGAATAGGAGCTGTTACCGAGGAAATAACAGTAGCAGACGAAAACAAATATGACATAGACTTAGGAATTGTAGAAAATGCAAAATTTGACTTAAAACTAGACAAAACTGTAGCTTCTATAACAGTAAACAATAGCAAAAATGTACAAAAACACGAGTACAATAAAAACCTTGCTAAAATAGATTTTGAAGCAAAATATGCAGATGCATCTACAATGATAGTAGAATACAAATTCACAATAACAAATGAAGGTGCAATTCCTGGTTATGTTAAAAAACTAGCAGACTACTTACCAGAAGAATTAAAATTCAGCACAGAGCTTAATACAGACTGGTATGAAGGAAAAGATGGAACAATATATAATTCATCATTAGCAAATACAATCATTAATCCAGGAGAAAGCAAAACGATTACATTACTATTAACTAAAAACATGACAGAAGAAAGCTTTGGATTAATAACAAATACAGCGGAAATATATGAAACATCAAACAACTATGGATTAGAAGATGTAGATTCAAAACCAGGAAACAAAGCAACAAATGAAGATGATATTTCTACAGCCAATGTATTAACTACAGTAAAAACTGGCGAGATAGTAATTTATGCAACATTAACGTTAACAATTATAACAATCATCGGAGTAGGCATATATTTAATTAAAAAGAAAGTAATTAAATAGAAGGGAGGTAAAACATGATAAAAGAAAAAATAGAAAAACATTTAAAGACCATAATAATAACTATAGCTTTAATGCTAGCAAGTTTTGCTTTTTGGTGTATGCCTTCCAATGCGGCTGACTACCCACATTGGGGAGGTACTGCAGAAGGTGGTATGCCAAGTAACGCACTAACACCACCTACAGGACTATTTCCTCAGCTTTTAAGTGAAAGAGTATTTAGTGGAAAACCAGATACTGAATTTCCATATGAAGATTGGAAAATAGACGTTTCTAGAGGAGTGGTATATTGTGCAAACCAAGGAACAATACTAAGATTTGGTAAAAAAGATCCTAATATATATTATCCTGACGCGTCGGGATCATTGCATACATATGCAGGTTTTGTCGATTCTCAAGCTTACAAAAGAAATCCCTAAGGCGGGATACAATGTAACAATTGGAACGCCAAGTGTTTGGCATGAGCAAACTTCAGGAACACCAATAGATATTAGCAAACCATTATTCTTTTCAAAATCATCAGGAGGCATGAGCTGGGTGCCAATAATTGCCGCAAAAATGCAAAAAATTATGGGAATTCTTGCAGGAGAAGAACAACCACCAGATATGGCAGGAAGTGGCTGGGAAAACTATAATCACCCAGGTGGTATTATGCCAGGAGAGATAACTGCTGAATATGGACCAAAAGTATGCGTTATGGAATATGGTGGACGTAGAGGATATGGATTAGCAAGTTCTGGAACAGCGATAAACGACCAAATGGCATATATTTTAACTGCTATGGAGGATGTGTATAATGAATCAAATCCGTACAGAAAATATAATGAACAAGATATACAATCAGCATACTGGTTATTAGTAGATTCAAATGTAGATACTAGTCACTGTACAGGTAATGGATTTGTATTAAAACAAAGAGCAGAAGAATATGAAAGATTTGTTGGAGAAATAAGTGGAGGATATAAAGCAACATTAGATAATTCAAATGCACAAGTAATAGTAAATCAGGAGACAGGAAATTATATAGTTGGCCCATTTTCTACAACATACCCAGAATACAAAGATCTATCTTATGTAAAGGCTCTATACATTACTACAGATACAGGTAAAACTCTAATATATGATGAAAAGAATAATGACTTAGAAATATTATGCGAAACAGGAACATCACTTAATAATGGACAATTAAAAACATATCCAAGCTCAGGAGAATATTTCTATATTAAATTTTCAGCAGATAAAGCTGGATATCCAAAAAATATAGATTTATATGTGGACTATGAATATTTAAATGAAACAAAAATAGACTATAATGATTTAAGAGCTAGTGCAAATATATATCAATATTTTGGATATGTTACTGAAGGTGGAGAGCACCCTATGAGAGTGGCATATGGAGAAGGTAGTGTAAATTATAGTTATACGATAGATGTGCCTAAATACGGATGGGTAGAAGTAGATGAAGATGGTGACGGATATGTAGATTATAGTGAGTGGGGAGTTATAGGATCTCGCCCTGAAAGAAGAAATGGTACTACCACTGTAGACAAAACGGATGGTGAATACTCGTTGAAAATTGAGCAACCATATATCCAAATGGGAGACTCTCCAGTAGAATCCCTTACAGGTCAACCTCTAACAGCAGCCTTAGAAGGAGACAGAAAGTATAATGTTCATGAGGTTTCAGCTCCAATAGACTTAACCTTTGAATTAGGAGGAAAAGTATGGGTTGATGGAGCAACAGGTAAGGAAAACTCATATGATGGTATATTTAATACTGCAACAGATACACCTATGCCAAATGTAAAAGTTTCACTATACCAAGTAGATGATTTAAATGGGGATTTAGAAGGTCAATATGTTGCTGCTACAACAACAGACGAAAATGGAGAATATCTATTTAAAAATGTGAATTCAATGTTCCAGTACTATGTTAAATTTACATATAATGGACAATACTATCAACCAACAATTTACAATGCAAAAAGAGATGATGCTAATTGGGCTAATAATTCAAAAGGCTTAGATATACTTACAGAGAGAGATGAATACAATGCAAAATTTGAAGAGATAGGATCTGCTCCAGAAAATACAGTGGGCTGTGAAAAAGCAGTAGAAATGCATACAAGGCAAGAACTTGAAGATGCAGGATTAATAGACAAATTCGGAAACATTCCAGGCGACTTAGATGAAAATGGAGAAAGAAAATCTTCAGACGAATATGTAAATTACAGTATGATGGACTCATATACATGTAATGGTACAAAAACAAAGGATTTATATCCGGGAGTTGAAGTATTTGTTATAGATACTTATCTAAACAACACAACAAACACTCAAGAGGTATTAAGCTTTATAGGAGCAACAGAAATCCATATATTATATGGAAATCCAGATTTGGCACACCATATAAATCAAGGATATGTACTAAGAGAATTAGTAGACTTAGCAATAAGAAAAGATGTATACCAAACAACATTAGAAATTAATGGTAAGACACAAATTTATAAGTACAATAAGAGAGAAGGATTGGAAACAGATGCAGACGGTAACTCTTATTGGGAAATTCAAACAAGAATATCTGACGGATATTATAACTATGAATACTCAAGAGAACTATATAGAGAAGATTATGATTATGCAATAAAAGATTATGAACTAAACTTTGCAGACGGACAGGGAACATCTTTACAAAACTTAGGGTTAACACCAGATTCTGAACTAAAGATATACGTAACATATAAATATACAATACGTAATAGATCAGAAGCTATTGCAACAAAAGTAACAGAGATTGTTGATTACTACGATAAAGATTATACCTTTGTACAAGATCGTTCATACCTAGGAGACAACTCTGGTAACAAGATAGGAGAAATTGTAGGAAAAGACACAAGTAAATATGGCAAAAATACAGAGACAACTATCGATGGATATAATAATCTTTATATAACTGGAGAAAATGGTGGAGATTTACCTCTATCAGACCCAGATGATACAAGCAAAGATGTATACTTATATGTAACATTTATAGTAAATAAAGCTACAGATGAAAATGGCAATGAAAATAGAAACATATTGGATGAAAAGGTAGCTAATGGAGAACCTATAGGAGTAGGTAAAGAAAATATAGCAGAAATAAATGGCTATAAATCATATTATGGACAAAAAGCACATGCTCCAAATACTGGAAATGACCAAACAGAGCAAGAATATGTAACTGGAGATATAGCAGGTATTCCAGACAGAAACTCTACACCAGGTAACCTAGATCCAGAAGACGTTCCAAAAGATGGAAAAATTAAATATGAAAACTTTGAGAATGATACAGATAAAGCACCAAACATTAGAATTATACTAAATAGGAAAAATGTAAGAACTATTGAAGGAACTGTATGGGAGGATGCTAGAACAGAAGATTCGAGTCTTGCTAGAGTTGGAAATGGCTTAAGAGAAGATGGAGAAGTTGGAGTAAACGGAGTAAGAGTACAATTAGTTGAATTAAGAAAAGGCCAAGATGGCAAAACATATGAATACATTTGGAAAGAAGTTTACTCAGGAAATACAGATGCAATAAAACCTATTATTGACAATAGTAATTTAGTAGGAGAATATAGTATAACAGATGGTGGAGATATAAATGGTAAATACAAATTTACATCTTTTGCACCAGGAAGCTATATAGTAAGGTTCATATATGGTTCAGGTGAAAGCTCAATACTAGGGACAACATATACAAATTACAACACAGGAGTTGAAGAAGATAATCCAGTAACAAAATTATATTCAGAAAATGGATATGGAACAAGAACAGATACAAACGGATATTCAGCTGCAGCATCAAGCATTGGGTTAAATAAGAATTCATATAATGGCCAAGACTACAAATCAACATCATATCAAAAGGGACTATATAACTACGATTCAAACAAAGATATAGACGATAACTATTCAGAAGTAACAACATTCTCATATAATGACCAAAAACAATTGGTATTCAACAACTTTGAAAATATAGATTGGTATAATTTCTCGGCTGCAGATGGTACATTATATTCAGATGCTAAAGATAAACAGAATACAAAAAATAGCAATGTTATTAATATAGCACCTGTAAAAGAGTACCTAGCATATACAGATAATGCTGGCAATTCATACACAAACTGTATAAATTCTAGAAGCCAAGTTGAAGATTATTCAGATGATGATGAGAAAAACCAAAAGGCTGAAATATTATCTGCACATGAAAGTAGACCGGAATATAATTACAATAAATATAGCTTTGATGAAATGAAATGGCTACTAAATGAAGAAAAGAAGAATACTTATATGACGGCAGAGACTGGAGCTATAAATGTAAACTTTGAGTATAATAGAACTGGCGCAGAAGATGCATTTACAAACACAAGCGATTTGGGTAAAGACAACATTAGCCCAAATAATGACAATTACGAAATGTGTGGTTACTATGTATTAAAGAACTTAGATTTTGGACTAGAACAAAGACCAAAAGCGCAATTAAAGGTAACAAAACAAATTACTAACGTAAAATTAACTCTTGCAAATGGTAGTGTATTATTCGACGCATCAAATAAAGCTACAAACGTTCTATGGTTAGCACATACAGCACATGGTCAGGATACACAAAATACTTACAAGACAAGTGATAATTATGAAAATAGTATGATGAAGAACCCAATAGTAAGACAAAGTTCTACAAACAAAGGTAAAGTACAACTTACAATGGACGAAGAGTTAATGCATGGTTCAACACTTCAAATAACATATGCTATAACTGTAGCAAATGTTGGTGAAGTAGATTATGAGGAAGACCAATTCTACTATACAGGAACGGTTGGAAATACAAATACTATAGTAACAACAAATCCAAAATTGTTAGTAGATTACGTTGGAACCCAAGTTCATGACTACAACTCTACCGATGATAGCTCAGCTACTAGAAACAATTTACAATTTAACCAACAACAAAATCCAGATTGGACAGTAATTTCTAGTGATGACTTATTAAATAATGGACTAGTAAATGCGAAACTAACAGAAAATGTTAAGAAATATTCGGATGGACACATTATAACAACAAATGCAATAGCGAAAGACTTAATTCCAATCATAGCAGACCAAAGCAAAGTAAATGATAAAATAAAAGATGCATTCAATAGAGATCCATTACACGCACTAGAAACTGTAAACGGAACAAACAGCGTCAGCGGAGCACAGTTAATACTAACGCA
Source organism: uncultured Clostridium sp. (assembly GCA_964409925.1). GTDB lineage: Bacteria > Bacillota > Clostridia > TANB77 > CAG-508 > CAG-245. Next base: position 6,627 of record CAYPES010000022.1, read on the forward strand.
AATGATTACTCAAGATTCTACTAGTGATGACAGAATTTACAATAACATGACAGAAATTGTAACAACGCATAATGATGTTGGTAGAAGAATGTCATACTCAGTAGCTGGTAACCAAGACCCAACAATGGAACCACGTGAAATCGACGCAGACGATTCACAAGAAGTTGTAATATTACCACCATTTGGACAACAATATATTTACTATGTATTAGGAACTGCCGTTGCAGTAATCTTAATAGCAGGTATTATTATAACGATAGTGATACTAAAAAAGAGAAAATAGTATCATAAATAAGAATAGCCATAAGGAATAAAAGACTTATGGCTATTTTTAGCTATAAATATGTTGCTTATTATTAAAGATAATTATATTTTTATGGGAATTTTTAGCTTTTCTATTGACATAAATACTATAAAAGTTGTATACTTAATATAGCGTTTGATATTATGGAATAATATCAACAAAAAATAGAATTTATTAATCTCCAGGAGATAGTAAGGGTGGTTAATATAAAAAAGTTAAATAAAAAGAATACTAAATAAAACACAATTAATCTAATTGGCAAAACAAAAGAAAATTGCCAATAGCTTTTTTGTTGTCTTTTTTGCGCTATGTAAATTATCAAAAAAGAGGAATTGCCTTAGTTAATGCTTACGGAAAAAGGAACTTAAAGGAGCAGTGAGTTTCAAGTATCTGAAAAGGGACTAATAGCAAGAAGGACTTTTTTGAAATCATTATATATTTAATTCTGCTTTAATTTTTTATATGAGGTGAGTAACTTTGAATCTAAAGGAAGTAAAACACGAAAAATGCACTAGAAGAACTTTTTCTAAGATAGGCGATTACATAGAAATGCCTAACTTAATCCAAGTGCAAAAAGATTCCTACAATTGGTTTATAGAGGAAGGTTTAGGTGAAGTATTAAAAGATATTTCGCCTATAGTTGATTACTCTGGAAACCTAGTGTTAGAATTTTTGGATTACCACATGGAAGAGAAAACAAAGTACACAATGGAAGAAGCAAAAGAAAGAGACGCAACATATTCTACAAGACTACATGTAAAGGTAAGACTAATTAACAAAGAAACAGGAGAAATTAAAGAGCAAGAAATTTATTTAGGTGATTTTCCTGTAATGACAGACAGCGCTACATTTATTATTAATGGAGCAGAGAGAGTAATTGTAAGCCAATTAGTTCGTTCTCCATCTTGTTATTATGCACAAGACTATGACAAAACAGGAAAGAAAATTTATACATCAACTGTTATGCCAATAAGAGGTGCATGGCTAGAATACGAAACAGACGGTAATGATATTTTCTATGTAAGAGTAGATAGAACAAGAAAATTACCAGTTACATCATTATTAAGAAGCATTGGCTTCACAACAGATGAGCAAATATTAGACCTATTTGCAAATGATCCAAAGATTAAAGCAACACTTGATAAAGACCCAATAAAAACACAGGATGAAGCATTAATTGAAATATATAAAAAGTTAAGACCAGGGGAACTTCCAACAGCAGATGCTGCTAGAAATTTATTCGATGGTTTATTCTTCGATAACAGAAGATATGACTTAGCAAAAGTAGGAAGATATAAATTTAATAAAAAATTAAAGCTTGCAACAAGAATTACTGGACAAGTTGCCTATGATGATATAATAGATCCATCAACAGGAGAAGTTTTAGCTGAAAAAGGTGCTAAGATTACAGAAGATATGGCAGAGGCTATTCAAGATTCTGGAATAAATGTTGTAGATGTATTGGTAGGAGATAATAAAGTTAGAGTAATAGGAAATGGAGTTGTAAATATTCACAAAATGTTACCAAATGTGGATTTAAGCGACCTACATTTCAAAGAAGGCGTAAATTATAATGTATTAAAATCTATAATGGATACTACACCTGATGAAAAATTACATGATGTATTAAAAGAAAGACATGATGAACTAGTACCTCTAACAATAACAACAGAAGATATGGTAGCATCAATAAGCTATTTATTAAATTTAGACTATGGAATAGGAAATGTAGACGATATAGACCATTTAGGAAATAGACGTATTAGATGCGTTGGTGAATTATTACAAAATCAATTTAGAATTGGTTTAACAAGACTAGAAAGAGCAGTTCGTGAAAGAATGACAATTCAAGACTTAGATTCTGTAACACCACAAACATTAATAAATACAAAGCCTATTACATCTTCAATCAGAGAATTCTTTGGAAGCTCTCAATTATCACAATTCATGGATCAAACAAACCCATTATCAGAGCTTACTCATAAAAGAAGAATTTCTGCATTAGGACCTGGAGGACTTTCAAGAGAAAGAGCTGGATTTGAAGTTCGTGATATTCACTATACTCACTATGGAAGACTTTGCCCAGTTGAATCTCCAGAAGGACCAAACATAGGACTTATATCTGCACTTTCATCATTTGCTATGATAGATGAGTATGGATTTGTAGAAACTCCATATAGAAAAGTAGATAAAGAGACAGGAAAATTAACAGATATAGTAGAATATATGCCAGCCGATGAAGAAGATAAATACATAATAGCTCAAGCTTCAGAGCCAGTAGATGAAGATGGCAAATTTATAAATAAAACAATAAAAGTTAGACATAAAGAAGAAATTACAGAGGTTCCTGCAAGCCAAGTAGACTATGTAGACGTATCTCCAAAACAATTAGTTTCTGTTGCCGCTGCAATGATTCCTTTCTTAGAGCATGATGACGTTAAGCGTTCTCTAATGGGATCTAACATGCAAAGACAAGCAGTTCCACTTTTAATTCCAGAATCTCCAATAGTTGGAACAGGTATGGAATACAAAGCTGCTCGTGATTCAGAAATTACAGTAACAGCAAAGAATGATGGAATTGTAGAGAAAGTTACAGCAGACGAGATTAAAGTAAGAAATAAAAAGAATGAAGTAGATGTATATAAACTACGTAAATTCAAGAGAACAAATGGTGGAACATGTATTAATCAAAGACCAGTTGTTCAAAGAGGAGAAGTTGTAAAAGCTGGAGATATTCTAGCTGATGGACCTTCTACTCAAAATGGAGAGATGGCACTTGGTAAAAATGTTCTTATAGCATTTTCTACTTGGGAAGGCTATAACTACGAGGATGCTGTTTTAATTAGTGAAAGACTAGTTAAGGAAGATGTATATACATCAATTCATATTGAGGAATATGATTGTGAATGTCGTGATACAAAATTAGGACCAGAGGAAATTACAAGAGATATTCCAAACGTTGGTGACGACGTATTAAAAGATCTTGACGAAAATGGTATCATAAG
>CAYPES010000023.1:0-9707 GCA_964409925.1 uncultured Clostridium sp.
TTTTAGAATTTTCTTTTTTATAATCATTTTTTAGCTCTTCCAGTAAATTTTCTAGTTTATTTTCATCTGATTTTAATAATTTCGTTTTTGATACTATATTAATTCCATCTAATACAAAATTTGATGCGAATAGAGCATCTTGTTCTTGATGTGTTAATTTTTCTCTTTGTTGAATATCTATTTTGCTTGCTAAGCTTTCAATATCTTCTTCATAATCAAACGTTTTTTTAAGAGTTTGTTTATTAACGGTCTCTTCTTTTTCTTCTCCTTCTGCTAGCATTTTTGCTTCATCTTTATTAGCATATTTCCAAAATTCGAATATACTCTTTTTATGCTCATCTATTTCATTAAGATATTCAGTTGCATTTTTTATTTTCCTTTCTAAATTTTCTACTCTATTTTGCAGTGCTTTAAGATCTAGCTTAGCATTTTTATTTTCTTTTCTGTTATCTTCTAGTTTTTTCCCTATTTTTATAATATCTTCAACAGTATAATTTCTTGTTTCAAGCTCCTCTTCTTTATAATGGGTACTATTTTCTTTGTCTTGATTCAAAATTTCTTTTAATCTTTCCTTATTAGCTGAATGTTCATTATCCTCTTGCCCTTTTTTGCTTTTCTTTCCTTTGAAAAAGTATTTTATTCTTCCAACAAAAGTTTTTTTACATTCTAGGAATGTTACTATTTCTCTTTCTTTTCTTAAGTATTCTTGTTTTTTCTCTTCTTCTTGTTTTTGTAAATCTTTAATATCAGCTTTTATCTCTTTTGTTGCATTTTTCATTGAATCGTTCTCTTTTATTTTCGTTATAGCCTCATTTTTTAGAAATTCTGCTAAAGTATCATATTCTATTTTTGTATCTTTATAGTAAAAGTCAATTCCTCCGTCTTCACTAATTTTCACTTGAAACTTATATTCATTTGGTAAGTCATATGCTAGTATAAATAGTGCTTTTATTAATTTATATTTCTTCATTGCATCTTTTTTATCTTTAAGTACTATTCTATATTGGCTAGTCATTTTATCATATATAATGGTATCTCCTACTATTTGTAAAAAGGTATTTCCATCTTGGTCCGTAACTTCATATATCGAAGGCCAATTTTTTGTAAAATACCATAGATAATTTTCTAAATCCTCTATCTCTGATTTTTTTAATATAACTTCTGAATATTCTTCATTACTTATTGGAATAAATATTGTTCCTTCTTTTTTACTTCTACTTTTATTCTCTTCTATTTTTCTTTTTAATAAATAAAACATTGGCGAATTATCTGTTTCATTTGTTGAGGCTAGCATAAAATATTTATCTGCATAATCAGAATAAAATATTTGCCATTTAAAATTATTAGAAAATTTTACATCGAATGGAATTTCTTTCTCAAATTCTTTTTGCTCTTTTTCTATATTTTCAATGTCAGATATTCTAGTTTGGTTAATCATTTTTAAAAAATATGCATATTTTTCTATATCTTCATTTTTCTCTGGTTTCATATATGTAAATAAAGGACTGGCTAGCTTATATCTCTCTGATAGTTCATCCAATCTGTCTTTAGGTGTAATTAATATTTCAATATCTCTTACTTTCACATATTTATATACCTTATATGTAGTTTCATCATATACTTTTGGCACTCGATAATTAAGAGGTTCAAATTCCTTTAAAAATTCTGGAACCTTTTCTAATTCAAAGCCTATATAATCTATCTTATCTCTTAATATATTTAAATTTTCAGTTGTTCCTTTTACTGCTTTCCTTGACATGTGTTTTCCTCCAAATTTTCATGATATAGTTTTTTTATATCTAAAATTCGTTTATTAGTATATCACAAGATATTCTATATTTCTATAGAAAAAGAAAAAAAGCACCTGATTGTATTTTATTACGGTCAGGTTTAATTGATTTGCTATTTTGCAAATGTTTTAACTTCTTCGTCTATTTTATTTACGAAGTCCTCTAACTTCATTGCTCCTATATCTCCATCTTTTCTATTACGAACTCCAACTTTTCCAGCTTCTTGCTCTTTGTCTCCAACAACTAGCATGTAAGGAACTTTTTGAAGTTGTGCTTCACGGATTTTATATCCAATTTTTTCAGCTCTATCATCTACTTCCACTCTTATTTCTTTTTCAAGTAAAGCTTGCTCTACTTTTTTAGCATATTCCAGATGTTTATCTGATATTGGTAAAACTTTTACCTGTAGTGGAGATAGCCATGTTGGGAAAGCTCCTTTTGTTTCTTCTATCAAGAATGCCATAAATCTATCTAGTGTTCCAAGTATTGCTCTATGTATAACAACTGGTCTATGTGCTTTTCCATCTTCACCAATGTACTCAAGTTCGAATCTTTCTGGTAGTAAGAAATCTAATTGACATGTTGATACTGTTACATCATGTCCTATAGCAGATTTTAATTGAACATCTAATTTAGGACCATAGAAAGCTGCTTCACCTTCAGCCTCATAGAAATCTAGCCCTAGTTCTGTTAGTATTTCTCTTAGCTGGCTTTCTGCTTTATCCCACATTTCATCATCATCAAAGTATTTGTGCTTGTCATTTTTATCTCTTAAAGACAATCTAAATTTATAATCTTTAAATCCAAAGTCTTTGTATACTTCAAGTATTAATTGTACAACCTTTGCAACTTCTTCTTTTATTTGGTCTGGTCTTACAAATAAGTGAGCATCATTTTGGCACATCTCACGAACTCTCTCAATTCCGCAAACTGTTCCACTATCTTCATATCTAAAGTCATGAGCAAGCTCTCCAATTCTAATTGGTAAGTCCTTATAAGAACGCATCTTGCTCTTAAATATTAACATATGATGTGGGCAATTCATTGGTCTTAATACTAATTCTTCATTTTCCATCTTCATAACAGGAAACATATCCTCTTTGTAATGATCCCAATGTCCAGATGTTTTATATAAGTCCACATTTGCAAGTGATGGCGTATACACATGCTTATATCCCATTTTTATTTCTTTGTCTTGCATATATCTTTCTAGTAATCTTCTTACTGTTGCTCCATTTGGTAAATACATAGGAAGTCCTGAGCCAACTAACTTATGTGTCATAAATAATTCTAAGTCTTTTCCTAATTTTCTATGATCTCTTTCTCTTGCTTCTTGAAGCATATTCATATGTTCTTCTAGCATACTTGCTTTAGGGAAAGAAATAGCATAAATTCTTTGAAGCATCTTATTCTTCTCATCGCCTCTCCAATATGCGCCTGAAGTAGATAAAAGTTTAACACATTTAACTCTTCCTGTACTCATTAAATGAGGGCCTGCACAAAGATCTGTAAATTCTCCTTGTTTATAAAAAGAAATTACTTCACCTTCTGGTAAATCTTCTATTAACTCTACTTTATAATTTTCTCCAGCATTCTTCATAAGCTTAATTGCTTCATCTCTTGGAAGTTCAAATCTTTCTATCGATAAATCTTCTTTAATTATCTTTTTCATTTCTTCTTCTATCTTTTCGAAATCCGCTTCAGAAAATCTATACTCTGTATCAAAATCATAATAGAAGCCACCTTCTATAGCTGGTCCTATTGCAAGTTGCACATTCTTATCTCCAAATAATCTTTTAATAGCCTGTGCCATTATATGAGATGTTGTATGCCAATAAGCCTTTTTACCATCTTCATCATCAAAAGTTAGAATTTCTAACTTGCAATCTTTTTCTAATTTAAATCTTAAGTCTACAACCTTTCCATCAACTCTTCCTGCCATAGCAATCCTTGCTAGTCCTTCGCTGATTTCTTTAGCAATTTCTAGAACAGATAATCCTTCTTTTACTTCTCTTTTGCTTCCATCCTTTAATTCAATACTAATCATAAAATCCTCCTTTGGGCCATCAGGGACGGTTCTTAATGGTCCCACCTGTCCCTAAATGGTTCATATTAAATTTATTTTGTTGTAGAGAAGTTTTGTTTTCTCTACAACAGCTATCAAAAAACTCCTAAATGCTTTTGATAGCATTTAGGAGTGCAATATTACACGGTTCCATCCTAATTTTTAACTTAATTTTAATTGTAGCAAGCTATTGCCAGATTAGCTATTACTTATATACTTTTTATATTTTTTAGCTTATCTGTGAGGTAGTTTTTCAAATACGTTTTCCACTATTAGCTCTCAGCCTGTGACTAATATTCTCTTTTGGCAACCTTTATTTTACTTTGTCTCATTGCTATCTTGTTTATTAACATATTTTTATAATACAACTTTTTTTGTATTATGTCAATAGAATTATTTTATTTTTCATATCCAGGTTTTTTTAACAATCTGAACATATTCTTCTTATATTTTTCTACTCCTGGTTGATTAAATGGATTTACTCCTAGGATTTTTCCAGACATTGCACAAGCAAGTTCAAAGAAGTATATCAATTGTCCTATAGTCTCTTCATTTAGCTCTTGCATTGTTATTAATATGTTAGGCACATTTCCGTCAACATGAGCTTCTATTGTACCCTCCATTGCCTTTTTATTTACAAAGTCTAGTGATTTTCCAACTAAATAATTTAATCCGTCTAGATCATCTTCATCTATATTAATAGATATATCAGAATCTGGCTTTTCTATTCTTATAACGGTTTCAAATAGATTTCTTCTTCCTTCTTGTATATATTGTCCAAGTGAATGTAAATCAGTAGTAAAGTCAACCCCTGTTGGGAATATTCCTTTTCCTTCTTTTCCTTCACTCTCTCCGTATAATTGTTTCCACCATTCTGTCATATAGTGCATTTTAGGTTCATAATTTGCTAAAATTTCTATTGTTTTATCATTTTTATATAATATATTTCTTACAACTGCATATTGATAACATTCATTATATTTTAAATCTTCATCACAGTATTTGTCTTGAGCAAATCTAGCTCCCTTCATTAGTTTGTCTATGTCTACTCCAGACACTGCTATTGGTAAAAGTCCAACTGGTGTTAATACAGAATATCTTCCTCCAACATTATCTGGAATTACAAAAGTCTCGTATTTCTCTTTATCTGCTAATTGCTTTAAAGCCCCTTTTTCTTTGTCTGTTGTAACATATATTCTGTTTCTTGCTTCTTCTAAATCATATTTTGCTTCTAATAATTCTCTAAATATTCTAAATGCAATAGCTGGCTCTGTTGTAGTTCCAGATTTAGATATTACATTTATAGAGAAATCTTTGTTGCTAATAAAATCTATTACATCATTTATATAGTTTGAACTTAGATTATTACCTACATATATTATTTGTGGTGTTTTTCTAGTATTCTTATCTTGCATGTTGTAGAACGTATTGGTTAGAGCTTCAATTACTGCTCTAGCTCCTAAATATGATCCACCAATTCCTATCACTAATAATACATCTGAATCTTTTTGTATTTTCTGAGCACATTCTTTTATTCTTTTAAATTCTTTTTTATTATATTTGGTCGGAAGTTCTAGCCATCCTAAAAATTCATTTTCATCATCTTTTTTATCATGTAATTCTTTATGAATTTCTGCTACTTTTTTACTATATTTAAGTATAGCCTTCTCATTAATTCCAACATTTTTTAGATCTAATTTTAAACCAACCATATTTTTCACTCCTTTGTTTATTGTTTTATTTATAATATATTAAATTTTTTTAGCTTTCAAGAGTTTTTGTAATATTTATAATAGTTGAGAATATACTATTACTATTCACAGTGTAGATTTTGTGATATAGCAGAAATAATTTATATTTTATAAAATAAGCCGAAATATCGTGTCGTCACACATCTGGACAAAGGAGAAAAAGTTATGTTTAATGTAACTGTGATTAATATTAAAAGATTAATTAAATACTTGCTTACTGCTATCTCAGCAGTTGTGTTTGTATTTGTTATTCGTCCATTTTTTACCAATATTAAATTTTCTAATTTTTCACCTTTAATTTTAAATCAGACTATTCCTGGAATTGCAGAGCTAAACGATGCAAATTTGCTTTCTGTAGAGACATCTTATATTGAAGCAAAAAGTCCTTTACAGTTTTTATTGAATTATCAACTTCCTATTATGTCCTCTATAGAGATTGCTATTGATAATCCCGAAGAGCTTCTCCCTGAACCACCTTCTCAGGATAATGTAGATTCGATAGAACATGCTGGTACTAATTTAGAAATTCAAGTAATAGACAGTGGCGTTCCAAATACATATACTAATAATTACAATGGAGTTGAAATAAAGAATGGTACAAATTATACTTTGACTGATGATATATTAAATTGCGATACTTTAGATATTAATAAATCTGATATCATGATTTTCCATACTCATACCTGTGAAAGTTATACTCCAACAGAAGACTACACTTACGAGGAAAGTGGAACTTTTAGAACAATTGATTTAAAGTATTCTGTTGCTAGAGTTGGAGATTCTCTATCTGATCAATTGCTATCTTATGGCTATAATGTTATTCATGACAAAACATATCATGATTACCCTGCATATTCTGGTTCATATGGAAGGTCAATGGCAACTATTGAAAATCTGCTCATTTCTCACCCTAATACCGATATAATTATTGACTTACATAGAGATGCAATTGCCGATACTACATATGCTCCATCTATAAAAATTGGAGATGAAGTTGCTTCTCAATTAATGTTTGTTATTGGTACTGATGGTGGTGGATTAGAGCACCCAAATTGGCAGCGAAATTTAAAATTTGCTGTTAAAGTTCAAGAAAAAGCAAATGAATTATATCCGGGCTTATTTAGACCTATTTTGCTAAGAAATAGTAGATATAATCAGCAACTTGGAAAAGCTGCTTGTATAATTGAAGTTGGTGCAACTGGTAATACTTTAGAGCAGTCTATGGCAAGTATGAAATATTTGGCTAAAGTACTAGATGAAGTAATAAAAACTTACTAGTTTCTTTAGTTAGAAGATAATGGTTTATGTTTAAAATTTAATTAAATATTGTATTTGAGCTTATAAATTATATTTTTATAAAAGTTCAACATAAAAATCCTCGGTCGGAGCTTCTTCGAACTCCTCGAAAACGGATTTTTAGTTTCATTTTCTAAAAATATAAATTTATAAGCTTTATGATAGAATTCTTTAAAAATTTTAAACATAAACCATTATTTTCTAATATTTTCTTAGTAAGTTTTTTATATTAGTCTTGCAATACTTTCTGCGTTAAAGTCTAATTCTATCTCTTCTCCAGTTGTCATATTTTTTAATTTTATTTTTTTACTTTCTATTTCCTCATCGCCAATCACTACAACATATGGAATTTCAAGCTTATCAGCATACTTCATTTTAGCTTTTATCTTTTTGTTGTTTAAGTAAATTTCTGTATTTACATTTAAGTTTCTTAAGTCTGTTGCAAGTTTAAGTGGTACTTGCATATTTTCTGTCATTGGTATTATTAAAACATCTGATACAGATTTTTTTTCTGCTTTTATTAGGTTCAGCTCGTTTAGCTTACTAAATAATCTTGTTAATCCTATTGATATTCCTACTCCTGGAAGCTTTTTATCTGTGTAATTTTCTGCTAAGTTTTCATATCTTCCTCCTGAGCAAACACTTCCAAGTTCTCTATATTCATTCAAAAAAGTTTCATACACTGTTCCTGTGTAGTAATCAAGGCCTCTTGCTATTGTAAGATCTACTGTAAAATTCTGTTCTGGTATTCTGAATAATCTAATATCTTTAATTACTTCAGCTAGTTCTTCTACTCCCTTTTTGTAGGTTTCGTTTTCTATTTGTAAGTTTTGTAATTTTGATAATTTTTCGTCAGAATTCCCATCTATTTTTATAAAATTGATTATTTTTTCTATGTCTTCGCTTGGCACTCCTAGTTCTTCTATTTCTTGTTTCACCGCTTCTTCGCCAATCTTGTCAATTTTATCAATTATTCTCATAATTTCCACAGAATTTTCTTTTTGACCAATACTCTCATATAATCCGTTTAAAATTTTTCTATTGTTTATCTTTATTGTAAAATTATCAAATCCTAACTTTTTAAATGTTGCATATATAACAGCGGGAAGTTCTGCGTCATTTATTATATCTAGAGTTTCATCTCCAATTATATCAATATCACATTGGTAGAACTCTCTATATCTTCCTTTTTGTGCTCTTTCACCTCTGTATACTTTACCTATCTGGTATCTTCTAAAAGGAAAACTTAATTGTCCATAATTTTTTGCTACATATTTTGCAAGAGGTACAGTTAGGTCAAATCTTAATGATAAATCTGTGTCTCCTTTGTTAAATCTATATATTTGTTTTTCTGTTTCTCCTCCGGCTTTTGCAAGTAGAACTTCTGATAGTTCTATTATTGGTGTATCTATTGGTAAAAATCCAAAGTTCTGGTATGTTTGTTCTATTGTTTGTTTCATTTGATCAAATAGTATTTGCTCATTTGGTAACAATTCCATAAATCCCGGTAAAGTTCTTGGTTCAGTCTTTGCCATATTTTCCTCCTTTTGGTACCACTGGGGACGGTTCTTAATGGTCCCATCTGTCCCTAATTGGTCCTTATATATCTTCTCTTGGTCTTAATTCCAAATAAATTGGTTTTTCTTCCTTTATTACAGTTGATTTTCCATGTCCTGGATATACTATTGTTTCCTCTGGCAGAATTAACAATTTTTTTGTTATTGAGTTTATTATTGCTTTAAAAGAACTAGTTGGTAGATCTGTTCTTCCCCATGTTCCTCTAAATAAAGTATCGCCTGAAAATAGCAATCCTTCTTGTTCACAGAATAAAGAGGTTCCTCCTTTTGTATGTCCTGGTGTATGAATAACCTTAAACTCAAGATTTCCTACATGAATTAAGTCTCCATCATCCACTCTAGAATCAGGTTCTAACTCTATTTCTCCCATATTAATGCATTCACTTAGATTAATATTTTCATCATTTAATCCATCTGCATCATCCCTGTGAATTAAAATTTTTCCACCTTTTTTATTCTTTATTTCTGTTACAGCCCCAATATGGTCAGCGTGGCAATGAGTTAGATATATGTATTTAACTTTTGCTTCCAGTATATTTAGCATTTCTAATATCTCGCTAGGCTCTCCTCCTGGGTCGATAACCATTGTTTCTTTTGTATCTTCGTCTTCTACTATATAGCAATTTGTAGGTTCCCCTAAACTAGTTGCTACCTTCAATCTTTTTAATATCATACGTTTATTACTCCTTTGTTGCTATAGTTCACAGCATAGCATTCTAGAATATAGCTGAAATAATTAATATTTTTATAAAATGAGCCGAAATATCGTGTCGTCACATGAGCTACGTGCGCTCGATATTGAGCTTGCGAAATTTTATAAAAATATTCATTATTTCGGCATGCAAGTAGCAAAAGCTGTGAATTGTAACTATTTGGTTCCATTGGGGACAGGTTGGACCATTAAGAACCGTCCCTCATGGTCCTTCTATTTATTTCTTTTTACTTCATACACGCTGTCGACTTTTCGTAAAGCTTTTAAAACGCTATTTAGCTGTGTTATGTTGCTAACTTCTACTGTTAATTCTGTTAGTACTATTCTTTCTTTAGATACTTTAGAGGTTATTGCCATTATTGGTGTTTTTTCAGCTGTTACTGTTGCGATTATATCTGCCAATAGCCCGTTTCTATCATTAGAATAAACGACAATGTCAACATTATATGCTGCTGGTTTATCTGTGTACCAAGATACATCTATCATTCTGTTTTCTTCTGATAGAAGGTCTTTTAC